>JACDBJ010000395.1 GCA_013695005.1 Pseudonocardiales bacterium | reverse complement strand
ATGAACGCCTCGACGTCCTCGGCGAAATCCAAGCAGGGCATACCCCTGCGCCGGCTTGTCGCCGTCACCGTGGCCGCGTTGGTCCATCGCGAGCGCGTGCATCGTGCGGGGCAGCAGGGGCACCAGCCGGTCGAAGCAACCCAGCGACTCACCCCAGGCGTGGAGCAGGAGCACCGGGGTACCTGTGCGGTCCCCATGCTCGACGTAGGGGAGCGTCACCCCTGTCGCGAGCCGAGCCGCGTGGACGTGCCGGCCATCGTGCACGTGTCGATCGTATTCCGGTGATCACGGTGTGTTGAACGTCGGCGACCACCGCTCTTCGGCTGGCTCCGGGGGACCCTGGGCGTCCGAGAGCGCCAGCGCAATGACTTCGTCCAAGGGCATGGCGCGTCCACGTGCCTCGGGCACGGCATAACGGTATCGGTTCGCTGCTGATCAATTCTGCACCGATCGGGCGGCGGCGTAGCTTGGCCGGATGACTTCGATCGAGCCCGAGGAGTACTACGCCGCGCTCGCCGAGCAGACCGCGCACCTGGCCGTCGCCGTCCGCGACGCGGACCAGCGTCTCACCATCCCGACCTGCCCGGACTGGACGCTCGGCCGGCTCGCCCAGCACGTCGGCCGTGCGCACCGCTGGGCGGCGGCGGTCGTCGAGCAGCAGTCGCTCACTCCCGTCGACTCGAAGAAGTTGGACGACATGCGCATCCCGGAGGACGCGAAGGGTCGGGTGGACTGGCTGCAAGCCGGCGCGGCCCGGGTCGTCGCGGCGATCCGCGAGACCGGACCGGAGACGACCGTGTGGACCTGGGCCGGCGTGCAGCCGGCGATGTTCTGGGCCAGGCGTATGACCCACGAGACGGCCATCCACCGCGCCGACGCGGAGCTGGCGCTCGGCAGGGCGTTCATGTTGTCGCCGCAGCTGGCGGCCGACGGGATCTCGGAGTGGTTCACGCTGCTGGCCTCCGCGCACCTCGCGGAACGATCCGGCGCGCCGCCGATCACGGACGGCACCCGGATGCACCTGCACGCGACGGAGGACGAGCTCGGCAAGGCGGGGGAGTGGCTGGTCCACGGCACGCCGTCGGGATTCGAGTGGGAGCACGAGCACGCCAAGGGTGAGGTCGGCGTCCGCGGTCCGGCGAGCGGTTTGCTGCTGGTCATGATGCGACGGCTGCCTCGGACCCATCCCGGCGTCGAGGTGCTCGGCAACGGCGCGGTGCTCGACCGGTGGCTCGAGCACACCTCGTTCTAGCGAACTCGTGGCCGAACGACGCGCCCTCCATCCAGGGTTGACAGCAAGCAATCGCGCCCGAATACTCTGAATCGGATATTCGGGAGGTGATCGGATGGCGCGACGGCGAGTATCGAACCCGCTCGCGTTGGCCGTGCTGGCATCGCTGACCGAACGGCCGATGCACCCCTACGAGATCTCCACAACGCTGCGGCAGCGGGCGAAGGAAGAGAGCATCAAGCTCAACTACGGCTCGCTGTACTCGGTGGTCGACGCGCTGGCCAAGCACGGGCTGATCGAGGCGCAGGAGACCGTCCGGGAGGGCCGGCGCCCGGAGCGCACCATTTACGCCATCACCGAGGCCGGGAAGAGCGAGTTCGCCGATTGGCTCTCGGAGATGCTGTCGAGTCCGGTCAAGGAGTTCACCCAGTTCGAGGCGGCGCTTGCCCTGCTGGCGGGCCTGCCGCCGGACGACGTGCTCACGCTGCTCGACACCCGCGTGATGCGGTTGCACCACGAGATCACGGCCCTGCGTGCCGGGCTGGAGCTAGCGGCCCAGCAGGGCTTGCCGCGGCTGTTCGCCATCGAGAGCGAGTACTGGCTCGCGCTGCGCGAAGCCGAGCTGAGCTTCGTCAAGTCGCTGATGGCTCAGATCCGGGACGGCTCGCTCGAGGGGGTCGACGGCTGGCGCGAGTACCACGAGACGGGCGTGTTGCCCGACCTCACGGATCTCGCCGCGGGGAGGGAGCGGCTGCGCAAAGTCGAGTAACTGAGCGACCCCGACCGGGTGTGGCGACACCCGGCCGGGGCCAGTGATCCCAGGGTCGGCCCCGACGATGCGAGAACCGGCGCCCAGGCGCAAGCACAACGATAGCCGGTGACGCGTCCACGACCGACCTGTCGCACCACACAACAGGAGGTCTACGGACATGTCCGTGCAACCCGGGCCTGCAACGGCCCTATCTATGAGCTCGGCGACGCCAGCCATCGAGGCCGTCGAGCTCTCCAAGCGCTACGGCGAGGTGCAAGCCCTTGACGGGTTGAGCATCGCCGTGGCACCCGGCACAGTGTTCGGCCTGTTGGGGCCGAACGGCGCCGGCAAGTCCACCGCGGTCAAGATCCTCACGACGCTGGCCCGGCCGGACTCCGGCAGCGCCACCGTCGCCGGCATCGACGTGCTGCGCCGCCCCGATGCGGTACGCCGCGCGATCGGCGTGGTCACCCAACGCTCGGGGGTCGACCCGGTGGCCACCGGGCGGGAGAACCTGCAGCTCATCGGCCGCATCCACGGCATGCGTGGCGGCGAGATCAAGGCTCGGACCGCCGAGCTGCTCGACCGCTTCGAGCTGACCGAGCACGCCGACCGGCCGGCGCGCACTTACTCCGGCGGAATGCAACGCAAGCTGGACGTCGCGATGGGGCTGATCCACCGCCCGCAGGTGCTGTTCCTGGACGAGCCGACGACCGGGCTGGACCCGGAGGCGCGGTCGCAGATGTGGCAGGAGATCTCCCGGCTGACCGGCGCGGAGGGCCTGAGCATCCTGCTGACCACGCACTACCTCGAGGAGGCCGACCAGCTGGCGGCCGAGCTGGCCATCGTCGACCGCGGCCGGATCGTCGCTGCGGGTACGCCCGAGCAGCTCAAGGCCGGGCTGCGTGGTGACGCGATCGTCGTCGAGCTGGCCGACGAGGTGGCGACCGCCAAGGCCGCGACCGCGCTGCGTGCCGTGCCCGGTGCGCGCGAGATCACTGCTGACGGGCACACCGCACGGGCTCGGGTGGACGCCGGAGCGTCCGCGCTGCCGGCTGTGCTGGCCGGACTGGAGCAGGCCGGGGTGTTGGTCGCCTCGGCGACCGTGGCCCGGCCTTCCCTGGACGACGTCTACCTGCGGCACGCCGGACGGGCGTTCGCCGCAGCTCACGAGCAGGAGGTGGCGTGATGACGACGATGGTGAGCCATTCCGGGTACCTGACCGTCCGCGCGGTGCGGGCGCTGGTGCGCCAGCCGGTGTTCCTGATCATCACCTTGATGCAACCGATCATCTGGCTGCTGCTGTTCGGGCAGCTGTTCTCCAAGGTGGTCGAGATCCCGGGGTTCGAGAGCACCGGGTCCTATTTGGACTACCTGACGCCGGGCGTGGTCGTGATGACCGCGCTGTTCTCCAGCGGCTGGTCCGGGATGGGCTTCATCCTGGACATGGAGCGCGGCGTGATGGACCGGCTGCTGTCCTCGCCGGTGCGGCGGGGCGCGATGATCTCCGGCCCGCTGGCCTACCAGGCGGTGACCACGGTCATCCAGTCCGTCGTGATCTTCGTGGTCGGCTGGTTGGCCGGCGCGCGGTTCCCCGGGGGTCTGGTCGGCATCGTGGTGACGATCGTGGCTGCGATCCTGCTGGCGAGTGCGCTCGCGTCGTTCTCCAACGCGCTGGCGCTGCTGCTGCGTAGCCAGGAGTCGGTGATCGGCGTCGCACAGCTGCTGGTGCTGCCGCTGGTGTTCCTGTCCTCGGCGGTGATGGACATCCGGGTGGCGCCGGAGTGGATCCAGACCGTCTCGACGTACAACCCGGTCGACTGGGCGGCCACCGCCAGCCGGATCGTGTTGTCGGCGGACCCGGACTGGTATGAGGTGCTGTGGCGGCTCGGTGGGCTGCTGGCCGTTGCTGTGGTGGTGGGCTGGCTGGCCACCCGCGCCTTCCGCACCTACCAGCGCGCGGCCTAGCACCACTCGCGAGGGAGCGCGGTCAGCCGCCGGGCAGGCCGTGCTCCTTCGCGAGCGCGCGGAACGCGTCCCGCAGCGTCGCGGTCTGCGCGTCGTCGAGCGACGCCAGCAGATCCCTGTCCAGCTCATGTGCCAGCCGCGTGGCCTTGCGGGCGAGCGTGCGGCCGAGGGCGGTGAGCTCGACGCGCTGCCGGCGGCGGTCCTCGGTTTCGCGCACCCGGCGCACGGCGCCGAGCTCCTCGAGCTCATCGAGCATGTTCACCACGACGCTGTTGCTGACGCCCAGCGCGCTGGCCAGGTCGAGCTGGGCGGGCTGACCCGCTCGCAGCACCCCCAGCACTCCGCAGTGCCGAGGTCGCAATCCAAGCGGCGCGACCCGCTCCGCGAACCGGTCGGTGGCAAACTGGCCGAGCTTGCCGACCTGGAACGCGAAGCTGCTGGTGAACGTGTCTTCCGCCGACATGTTGAAGATGTTAGCGTAGCCA
Source organism: Pseudonocardiales bacterium (assembly GCA_013695005.1). GTDB lineage: Bacteria > Actinomycetota > Actinomycetes > Mycobacteriales > Pseudonocardiaceae > Pseudonocardia. The sequence goes on along the minus strand of JACDBJ010000395.1, from coordinate 2,015 downwards.
AATGATTCGTATTCAAAATGGTTTGGTACCCAACAGACCTGTTCGCATCTTCGTCAGCATCGTCACGGTGCTGACCGTCCTCGGCCTTACTTACTTCGGCGTTCTCGGCTTCGTCGATCCGGCCGCGCTCGCGCCGGGAGGTGACGCGGAAGCTGCCACGACGTTCGCGGGTTACATGGCTGCGCGCAACGTCGTCATGGGTGTCGCCGCGCTGGCCCTGCTCGCGCTGCGGGCGTGGCGGGCCTTGAGCGTGGTACTGGCACTCAACGCCGCGGTGCTGGTGCTCGACACGGTGCTCGGCCTCGCGCGAGCCGACGTCGCCGCGACCGTTGCACCCGCGCTGATCGCCGTCGCGCTGATCGCCGCGGTGGCCGTCCTGTACCGGCAGCCTGCTCCGGTCGCCCGCGCAGCTTGAGGCCGCTGACCTGGGTGTTTATCACCGGCCGCGCGGGGGAACTCTCCGCCATGCTTCTACGACGAGTCGCACGTCCACTACTTGCAGGGATCTTCATCCAGGGGGGAATCGCGCAGCTGCGCCAACTCGAACCGCACATGGAGCAGGCTCGGCCGGTCGTCGAACCCCTCGCCGAAAAGGCGCCTGAGGTGCTTTCCGCGCTGGAGTCTCCGCCGGATCCAGCCACGATGGTCAAGGTCGACGCTGCGGTGAAGATCGGGGCAGGCACGCTACTGGCGCTGGGCAAGGCGCCACGGCTGGCGTCGGCCGCGCTCGCGGCGAGCCTCATCCCGACGACCTTTGCCGCCCACGCGTTCTGGAACGAGGAGGACGAGTCGACCAAGGCAGAGCAGCGCATCCAGTTCTTCAAGAACCTCGGTCTGCTCGGCGGCCTGATGATCGCTTCCGCCGACACGGCTGGGAAGCCATCGCTCGCATGGCGCGGCAAGCGCGCGGCGCGGCTGGCGGCGGCGGAGGCGGAGCGCAAGATCGCCGAGGTCAGTGGCACGGCTGAGCGTGCCAGCGGCACCGTCAGCGGCAAGACGTCCGAGCTGGCGGGCAAGGCGAGCGGCGTGACGTCCGAGCTGGCAGGCAAGGCCACCGGCACCGCGTCCGCTCTGGCCGGTGTCGCGGCGGGCAGCGTGTCCGCCCTGGCGGCTCGCGCCTCCGCAGCGGGCTCCGAGCTGACCAAGGCGGCCGAGAAGAAGGCCGCCAAGCTGCAGCACCGGGCAACCAAACGCGCGGACAAGCTCCGCAAGACGGCTGCAAAGCGCGCCGCGAAGCTGTCCAAGCAGGCCGAGGCGCGGGCAGCCGCCCTGACCGACCTCGCCTCGGCGAAGTCGGCTGCCCTCGCCGATCGGGCGGAGGCGTTCGGCAAGGGGGCTAGTGGGATCCGTGACGACGTCGCCGGCAAGGCAGCCTCGTTCGGCGGCACCGTCTCCGACGCTGCCAAGGACGCATCCGGCAGGGTCAAGGCCCTAGCCCGCTAACCCGACGGCGTCCCGCAGCTCTGCCGGCTTGAGCTACCCTCGCCCCTCGCCGGGGCGGTAGCTCAGCTGGTCAGAGCAGCGGACTCATAATCCGTCAGGTCGTGGGTTCGACTCCCACCCGCCCCACTCACGCCGTGACCTGCGGATTTGCGGGCCGGTGTTGACGGCATGAGAACCGCTCGCTTGACGTCGAGGCCGTGTCCTGCGACCGCGGTTGGGCAATGTCGTGTCGTCGGGTGCCACATTTGTGCATCTGACACGGCTACTCGCGGTGGCCTACCAGCATGATGTACAGCACGCTCCGGTCGGGCCAGACCGCTAGAACCGTGTGCGGCGCGCGCCTGACAGCGGTATGGCGCGGTGGACACGCCGTGTGAGAGGTAGTCGGTGATGTCGTCGGGCGCGTGGCGTGACACGAAGCGCGGGCCGGTGGGGATGGGGTCGCGTCCGGTCGACCCGGTAAGTCAGGTGGTGCGGAGCTGCCGATAGCGCTCCCTGAGCGCGGCATCCCGGTTGACCGGGTCGTGGGCCTGGTCCGGCCCAACCGAACCGGCGATGCCGCAGGCGTTGAG
>JACDBJ010000370.1 GCA_013695005.1 Pseudonocardiales bacterium | reverse complement strand
GTCGAGCCCGGCGTCGGCGGCGACCTTCGCGGCCAGCGCGACGGGAGCCCGCCACGCCCCGGGATCGAGCTGCTGCGAGCCGACGTGGAACGCGATCCCCTCGGCCTGCAGCCCGGCCTGGCCGGCGGCGACCAGCAGCTGCACCGCGGTGTCCGGCGCACAGCCGAACTTGCCGCCGAACGGCGTCGCCGACCCAGTGTCGTCCACCAGCAGCCGGCACAGCGCCGACGCGCCGGGGGCGTGCGCGGCAAGCACCGCAAGGTCCTCCGCGCTGTCGGTGACGAACCGCCGCACGCCCAGCCCGTACGCCGCCGCCACGTCGACGGCTTTCTTGACCGGGTTGCCGAAGCACAGCACGTCAGGTGACGCGCCGGCGGCCAGGCAGGCCGTGACCTCCCCGAAGCTCGCCACGTCGAAGCGCGAGCCACACCCGACCAGCCGGCGCAGCACCGCCGGCTCCGGGTTCGCCTTCACCGCGTAGTGGATCTCGGTGTCCGGGAAGGCCGCGGTGAGCTCGGCGTAGCGCCGCTCGACGACGGCCAGGTCGAGCACCAGCACCGGCGTCTGTCCCACGGGCGCGGCTCCGCTCACGAGTCGAGCACGATGACCGCCGCGGTGAAACCGGACGTTCGGCTTGAGTGCCCGACACCCTCGGTGTCCTCGATGAGCAGCACGTCACCGGGGCCGAAGGTGCGGGCCTCCCCCGACGCGGTGATCTCCACTGTGCCCGACACACCGACGGCAAGCTGGCGTTGGGACTCCGGCTGCTCGCCGTGGCTGCCTGCCGGCGCGCGGGCAAAGAGCACCGCGGCGGCAGGCATGGGCTGCGACAGGCTGGTGCTACCCGGTGGTGGATCCCCCGACGGGAACGGGATCTCGATGTCCTCGAACCGCGCGCAGCCGTCCTCGGCGGCGTAGAGCCGCACGGCCCGAACCATGCTCATGCGGCCTTCCATAGGGACAGTGCGAACCGGTCGTCCGGGTCGGTCCAGAACCGGACGGGCTCGAACCCGGCGGCGGTCACCTCGGCCCGCAGGCCCTCGGGCCGGAACTTGGCCGAGATCTCCGTGCGCATCTCCTCGCCCGCGGCGAACGGCACCTCGAGCTCCAGCTCGCGCACCCGCACGGTCATCAGCCGCCGCGCGCGCAGCCGCATCTCGATCCACTCGTTGTCCGCGTCCCAGTGCGCGACGTGGTCGAAGTCATCGAGGTCGAACTCCGCCCCGAGCTGCCGATTGAGCACCGCGAGCACGTTGCGGTTGAACTCGGCGGTGACCCCGGCGGCGTCGTCGTAGGCCGCCACGAGCACCGCAGGGTCGGTGACCAAACCCGCGCCCAGCAGCAGGTACTCCCCCGGTCGCATCGCGGCCCGGGCCACGACGAGGAACGCCGCCCGCTCGGCCGGCTGGAGGTTGCCGATGGTGCCGCCGAGGAAGGCGACCAGCCGCCGCCCTTCCGCCGGAAGCAGGCCGAGGTGCCGGGTGAAGTCGCCGACGACACCGTGCACGGCCAGGTCCGGGTAGTCGTCGAGCAGCGCGTCGACGGCACCGCGCAGCGCCGACTCCGAGACGTCCTGCGGCACGTACCGGCGACACGTGCCCGCCGCCGACAGCGCGTCGAGCAGCAGCCGGGTCTTCTCCGACGAGCCCGAGCCGAGCTCGACGAGTGTGTCGACACCGGCCGCGGCGGCCACCGCCGCGATCTCGGGCGCGTGCTCGTGCAGCAGGGCGCGTTCGGTGCGCGTCGGGTAGTACTCGGGCAGCTCGGTGATCTGCTCGAACAGCTCGCTGCCGCGGGCGTCGTAGAACCACTTCGGCGGCAGTTGCTTCGGCCGCGCGGTGAGCCCCACCCATGCGTCCCAACGCAGCGCGGCCTCCGCGTCGGCATCGGTGAGATGGACGTCCAGGACGGTATGGCTGGCTGTCATGGGACTCCCGTGCGGTCGGCGATGACCTCGGTCGAGCAGTGGCCGGCGGTGGCCGTGATCAGGTCGTGGTCGGCGACGGGCGTCCAGCCGGGCAGCCGGTCGGTCGGCTCGGACGCGACGAGCACCGCGTCCGGCTCGACCCGCACGGACAGCGCGTGCCCCCATGCGGTGGCGTGCACCGTTTGGCCGTCGGTGAGCAGCAGGTTCAGCCGGGAACCCGGCGCCAGCGCGGCGACCGTGGTGACCAGCCCGCGCAGGACCTCGGCCGGCGGCCTCCCGGCCTGCAGGCCGTGGCGGACCAGGGCCCAGAGCAGCGCGGCGTCCGTCGGCGCGTCCAGCGTCAGCAGGTCCGTGACGGGCAGGGTGCCGGCCAGGCCTTCGACGGACCCCGGCCACCCGCTGATCCTGCCGTTGTGGCTGAACAGCCAGCGACCGTCGGTGAACGGGGCGCACGCCCAGGCGGTCACCGGCATCCCGACCGTGGCGGACCGGACGGCGGCCAGGACGGCGGGCGCCACCGTCGCGGCCGCCAGGTCGGCGAACGACGGATCGGACCAGATCGGCCGCTCGGTGCGGTAGCGACCCAGTGGAACGCCCGGCCCTGGATACCAACCGACCCCGAAGCCGTCGGCGTTGATCGTCCCGCCACCGCGCATGTCCACGGGAGCGTAGGACTGCCGCAGCAGCCCGTGCGGCGGCGCGAGCAGCAGCGCGGCCAGCGTCGTCGGCGGGCCGAGGTAGGCGATGTGGCGGCACACGCTGCTCAGTTCACCCGCCCCTGCGCGACCTCGGCGAGCGTCGCGTCCCGCGCGCAGCGGAAGCCGGCGAAGATCTGCCGGCGGATCGGGTGGTCCCAGTTGCGGAAGGTCGCGCGTACGGCGGCGGGGTCGGTGCCGAAGGACCCGCCCCGCAGCACCCGGTAGTCGCCGCCGAAGAACACCTGGGAGTACTCCTCGTAGGGGAACGCCACGAAGCCCGGGTAGGGGTGCCAGCCGGTGGCCGTCCACTCCCATACGTCGCCGATCAGCTGGTGCACGCCCAGCGGCGACGCCCCGCGCGGGTAGGCCCCGACGGGCGCCGGCTGCAGGTGGCGCTGGCCGAGGTTGGCGTGCTCGGCGGTCGGATCCTCGTCGCCCCACGGGTAGCGCCGCGACGCGCCGGTGGCCGGGTCGAACCGGCCAGCCTTCTCCCACTCCGCCTCGGTGGGCAGCCGCTTGCCCGCCCATCTGGAGTAGGCCTGCGCCTCGTGGAAGCACACGTGCACCACCGGCTCCGCCCCAGGTACCGGCTCGAGCACGCCGAAGCGTCGGCGCCACCAGCCGTTCCCGGAACCGTTGCCGGCGCCGTCTCGCTGCCAATGCGCGGGTGCCTGCAACCCGGCCTCGGTGCGGTGCCGCCAGCCCTCGTCGCTCCACCACCGGCGGTCGCCGTAGCCGCCTGCGGCGATGAACTCGGCGAACTGACCGTTGGTCACCGGCGCCGCGTCGATCACATAGGCCGGCAGCTCGACCCGGTGGGCGGGGCGCTCGTTGTCCAGCGCCCACGGCTCGGTGGACGTGCCCATCGTGAAGGGGCCGCCCGGTACCAGCACCTCGCCGGGGATCGGGGCGGCCGCCGCGGCGGGCGGTGCGGGCGCGGTGAGCACGGCGTCACCCGCGCGCAGCTGGTGGGTGGCCAGCATCGTCTCGTCGTGCTGCTGCTCGTGCTGGACGATCATGCCGAAGGCGAAGCCGTGCTCGACGAGCCGCCGGCCGGTCAGCGGGGTGCGCTCCAGCACGTCCAGCACCTTGTCGCGGACCTCGGCGACGTAGGCGCGGGCCTCGGCGGGGTTGAGCAGCGGCAGCTCGGGCCGGGCACCACGTGGGTGCCGGAAGGCGTCGTAGAGGTGGTCGATGTCGGCGCGTACCGGCGTCCGACCGCCGACGTCGCGGACCAGCCAGAGCTCCTCCTGATTGCCGATGTGCGCCAGGTCCCAGACCAGCGGCGACATCAGCACCGAGTGCTGGCGGACCAGGTCGGCGTCATCGACGGCATCGGTCAGCGACGTGCTGCGGGCGCGGCCGCGGGCCAGCGCGTCGGCCACGTGATCGCGCAACGCCTGGGCGTCCAGGTCGGCCAGCGGGTGGGTGGGTGCGCTCATCGCGGAACCTCCGAGACTCCCAGCGGCGCGTGCAGTGCCAAGTCGTGAACGGCCGCCGCCGGCTCGTCGTCGGCGGGGCAGCGGCCACGGAGCACGTAGCGCTCGGTCATCTCCTCCAGCCGCGCGACCACCTCTTGGGGTGCACCTACGGCGGGCAGACCCGCGCAGGCGAGGTCGAACACCGTCGCGGCGC
>JACDBJ010000365.1 GCA_013695005.1 Pseudonocardiales bacterium | reverse complement strand
CGCTACGGCAGCGTGCTGCTCGGGTTGGACTCCGCACCGGCGGAGCTGGACGAGCGGATCGCCGTCCGTGTCCGTCGGATGTTCGACGACGGTCTGGTCGAGGAGGTGCGGGAGCTGGCTGGTCGCGGACTGCGCGACGGCCGCACCGCGTCGCGAGCACTGGGCTACCAGCAGGTCCTGCGCGCGCTTGACGGTGGGGGCGACTTCGAGACGGCAGCCATGGACACCATCCAGGCCACCCGACGCTTCGTCCGGCGGCAGCGTTCGTGGTTCCGGCGGGACGCCCGGATCAGGTGGTTGGCCGCCGGCGAAACGGATCTCGTTACGTCGGCGCTCGGGACGGTGGCCGGCGGGTCGTAGTCTCGGGCGCGTGCGGTTCGCCAAGGGGCACGGGACGGAGAACGACTTCGTCCTGCTCCTCGACGCCGACGCTGGCCTGGATCTCACCCCCGAGCGGGTGCGCGCGCTGTGTGAGCGGCGCGGCGGGCTCGGCGCCGACGGGGTGCTCCGGGTGGTGCGGGCGGCTGCAGCAGGCGAACCCGAGCGCGACGGCGTCGAGTGGTTCATGGACTACCGCAACTCCGACGGCTCGACGGCGGAGATGTGCGGCAACGGGGCCCGGGTCTTCGCCCGGTACCTGGCCGAGTGCGGCCTCGTGGACGGTGGTGAGCTGCTGCTCGGGACCCGGGGCGGCGTTCGGCGGGTCCGGTTCACCGACGACGGCCTGATCAGCGTCGACATGGGCCCGGCCACGGTCGGCGCGCGCTCGACGGCGACTGTCGACGGGCGGGCCTTCGACGGTGTCGAGGTGGACCTCGGCAACCCGCACCTGGCGTGTGTCACCGACGTCGCGCTGGACACCCTCGACCTCGGCGTGCCACCGGGGCACGACCCGGCCGTCTTCCCGCACGGTGTGAACGTCGAGTTCGTCACTACGGTCCTCGACGGCGAGGTGAGCATGAGGGTGCACGAGCGCGGGGTGGGGGAGACCCGATCGTGCGGCACCGGGACGGTGGCGGCGGTGGTCGCGGCACTGCGACATGACGGGCGGGAGGTCGGCTCGTGCGGGGTGCTGACGCCGGGCGGGCGGCTGCACGTCAGCGTCACCGCGGAGAGCACGACGCTGACGGGCCCCGCAGTGATCGTCGCGCAGGGCGAGCTCGACAGGCCCTGGTGGGACGCGGCCGGTGAGGCAGCGAGCGGCTAGCCCAGCTTCACGCCGTGCTTGCCTGCGGTGACCAGAGCGCTGCTGGGCCTCACTCGGCAGAAATAGGGTGCGCGGCGTGGGAACATGGAGTGGAGATGACTGAACCCATGAACGTAAAATCTTCACTCGGCGACCTTGAGCTGCAGGAACGCTCTGCCCTGCGCCGGGTGGCCGGGATCTCCACCGAGCTGACCGACGTCACCGAGGTCGAGTACCGGAGCCTGCGGCTCGAGCAGGTCGTACTGGTCGGCGTCTGGACCGAGGGCAGCGCAGAGCAGGCAGAAGAGTCAATGGCCGAGCTGGCCCGGCTCGCCGAGACGGCCGGCTCCGTCGTCCTCGAAGCCCTCGTGCAGCGCCGCCAGCGGCCCGACCCGGCGACGTTCGTCGGCTCCGGCAAGGTGGCCGAGCTGGCCGAGACCGTGCGCGCCAACGGGGCGGACACGGTGATCTGCGACGGCGAGCTGTCGCCGGGCCAGCTGCGCCAGCTGGAAGAGAAGCTCGGCGTCAAGGTGGTGGACCGCACCGCCCTGATCCTGGACATCTTCGCCCAGCACGCCCGGTCCAGGGAGGGCAAGGCGCAGGTCGAGCTGGCTCAGCTGTCCTACCTGATGCCCCGGCTGCGCGGCTGGGGCGAGGCACTGTCCCGGCAGGTCGGCGGCCGGGCCGCCGGCGGTGTCGGCATCGGTGGCCGTGGCCCAGGTGAGACGAAGATCGAGCTGGACCGACGGCGGATCCGCACCCGGATGTCCAAGCTGCGCCGCGAGATCGCCGGGATGCGCACCGCGCGCGACACCCAGCGCGGCTCCCGCCGCCGCAACAACGTGCCGTCCGTGGCCATCGTCGGCTACACCAACGCCGGCAAGTCCAGCCTGCTCAACGTCCTCACCGGCGCCGGCGTGCTGGTGGAGGACGCGCTGTTCGCCACGCTCGATCCCACCACCCGCAAGGCGACGGCTCCGGACGGTCGCGCGTACACGCTCACCGACACCGTCGGCTTCGTCCGGCACCTGCCGCATCAGCTCGTCGAGGCGTTCCGCTCCACGCTGGAGGAGGTCGCTCAGGCAGCCTTGCTCGTGCACGTCGTAGACGGCGCGGACGCCATGCCGGAGCAGCAGATCGGCGCCGTGCGCGAGGTGCTCGCCGAGATCGGCGAGGACCGCGACGCCCCGATGCCGCCTGAGCTGATGGTCGTCAACAAGATCGACGCCGCGGACGAGCTTCAGGTGGCCCGGCTGCGCCACGTGCTGCCCGACGCCGTGTTCGTCTCCGCGGCGACCCGGGCGGGCGTCGACGAGCTGCGCAACCGCATCGCGGCGCGGCTGCCCCGCCCTGCCGTCGAGATCGACGTGCTGCTGCCCTACACAGCCGGATCTCTTGCGGCGCGGGTGCACTCCGACGGTGAGGTCCTGTCCGAGCAGCACACCGCGGAGGGCACCCGGATGCACGCGTGGGTGGGCCTGGAGCTGGCCAACGCCGTCGAGCAGTTCGCGGTGACCAACGGCTCGCATCCGCTCCCGGTGGCGCCGCGCGCGGGTGACATGACCGCGCCGACCTGATCCCACGCCGGCTGCGTGCCAGACTCGCCGAGTGTCGGCAGCACGGTGGCCCCGGGTCGCGGTTCTGCTGGTCGCCGGGTTGTTGGCGCCACCGCTGAGTCCCGCGCTCGCGGATGAGCAACCCACGCCCGTCGAGCTGTGCGCAACCTCCGACCCGCGGCTGGCCGAGCTGTCCGGGCTGGCGGCCGGTGCCGAGGGCCGCTGGGCCGTCGTGGACGGCGGCCGGCGCGTGCAGGTGTTCCAGCTCGCCCCCGACTGCAGCGTGCAGCAGGTGCTCGTCGGCGGCGTCGACCCCTACGACGTCGAGGACCTGGCCCGCGCGCCCGACGGCATCTTCTGGCTCGCCGACACCGGCGACAACGACCGTCGGCGCTCCACGGTCGCGCTGATCAGCCTCAGCGCGGACGGCACCGCGCGGCTGCACCGGCTGACCTATCCCGACG
>JACDBJ010000355.1 GCA_013695005.1 Pseudonocardiales bacterium | reverse complement strand
ACCCGATACCGAGCACGAGGCTGGTGCCGGTGGTCCAGTTCAGCAGCTGGGATCGTCCGCTGCCCTTGATCACTTCGCTGCCCGCGGCCTGCAGCGCGATGCCCAGTCCGTAGCCGGACATCGCCATCAGGGCAACGCCCGCGTCGCGCCACCTCTCCCCGAGCAGCACCACCACCGCGGGCTCGCCGATCGCCACGAGCAGCCCGGCGACCGGGACCGCGGCGATCCAGATCCACTGCAGCGCCCGCAGGAACGCCCTGGTGAGCCGCTCGGGCTTGTCCGCCAGTCGCGAGAAGGCCGGAAGCAGGACGTAGCAGCCGATCTGCACCACTGCGAGCGCCGGGATCATCGACAGCCGCTGGGCATAGCGATACTGGCCGAGCGTCTCGGCCTGCAACGTTCGGCCGACCAAGGTGATCTCCGCGGCGGTCCGGACACGCTCGACCAGGCCCTCGATGAGGAGCGGAAACGCGAATCGGGCCATCTCCCGCCACAGCCGGTAGGAGGGCTTGCCGATGCCGGGCCGCCACTTGGAAAGCCACCAGGTGGTGACCACCCAGATCAGGATGCCGACGTAGTTGCCGATCACCAGGGCCCAGACACCGAAGCCGGCCGCGGCCAGCGTGATCGTGACAATCGCATAGCCGATCACCCGGCTGGGATCCACGATGAGGCGCCGTTTGAAGTTGAACTGCCGCTGCATCAGGCCGTCAGGCACGTTGGTCAGCGCGTGCAGCAGAAGGGTGCCCGAGGAGGCCGCCGCGATGACGCCGGCCGTGCTGTCCTGAAACACGCGGCCGATGATCGGCGACACGGCGAGCGCGGCGAGGGACAGCACAAGACCCGTACCCGCAGTTGCCCAGAAGACCGTGTCGGCGGCGTCCTCGACGGATTCCTCGCGCTGGATCAGCGCGGCGCGCAGCCCGCCCTCGGAGAAGCTGATGAGGAAGCCGGACAGCACCGAGCCGGCGACGAACAGCCCGATCTCCTCAGGACTGAGCAGCCGCGCCAGAACGAGCGTCTGCACGAGGGAGACGATCTGGACGATGCCGAGGGTGAACGCAGAGATCACGGCACCGCGGCGGACCGTGCTGGAGAGCGCGGTCAGGTCCGGCGCGCTCGTCGCCTTCCGCACGGCGGCGTCGCGAGCGCGATGTCGACTCATGGGCTCGGTTCCGCCCCAATACCGGTGATCACCACGTGCTACCCACACCTACCCCGACTCCTGGCCCCCAAAGCAGGATAGTCGCGCAGTGGGCGCTGGCGGAGCCAGTCGCTGACGTTCCGCGCGCCTGGGTGTCATCGTCGGGGCGGCGCGATCTCCATGTAGAGCCGGTCGGTGTCTCGGGCGGTGACGTCCGCCGAGAAATGACTCTCCACCCTGCGACGCCCGGCATCGCCCATGGCACGCCTGGCGCCCGCGTCACGCAGCAGGCCCTCCAGGACGTCGGCTAGCCGCTCGAGGTCCCGTGGTGGCACCACGTAGCCGGTGCGGCCATGGTCGACGGCGCGGGCGATGTCGCCGACGTCGGTCGCGACGACCGGCAGGGAGCCCGCCATCGCCTCCAGCACCGACAGCGGCATGGCCTCCCACCACGACGGCAGGCAGAACACGTCGGCTGAGGCGTACACGGCGGGCATGTCCTCGGGGTTGCGTGTGCCGAGTAGCTGCGCCCACTCGGGCAGGTGGTCGCGCACGGCGGCCTCGGCCTCGGGGCCCTCGTCGGGGGTGCCGCCGAGCAGCAGCAGTTCGTGGTCGACCCCGCGGTCGCGCAGGATCGTCGACGCCGCGGCCAGGTCGAGCACGCCCTTGCGCGGCGTCAGCAGGCCCACGTAGAGGATGCGTGGCACACCGTTCGAGGTCTGACGCTCGGGCGGTGGGTCCAGCGGCACACCGTTGTCGATGAGCCGCACCCGGTGGGCGGGGAGGATCTGACGCAGCGCCTTCTCCCCAGCGGTCCATGCGGCGACGACCTGATGGGCGGGCAACATCGCGAAGCGCATGAGCGCGCGACGGGAGCGGGTGGTCAGCCAGGTCTGGATGTTGCCGCCGTGGGCGTGGACGATCACGGCGCAGCCTCGGCTGCGGGCCGCGAGGGCGAGCAGCGACGCCCGTAGGACGGTGACGGCGGGCGCAAGGGCCGAGTGGATGTGCACGACGTCGTTGCCGGCGGCGGCACGCCGAACCGCGAGCGCGTCGCGGCCGGTGCGACGCAGGTTGCCGGTGGTGACGCGCCCACCCTCGGGGGTGCCCTCGTGCGCCAGGTTGAGCAGGGTCACGTCGTGGGTGTCGGCGAGTGCGCCGGTGCGGAGCATCTCCAGGAAGGTCGGGATGCCGCCGCGGTCCGGTGCCGCCTTTCCGACCAGGAGAACCCGGAGCCTGCGCCTTTCGCCCGTCCGGGAGTCGACGGGATCGAGTGTTGTCATCGTTCCTTGCGCACCGCAGAGCGCAGCCGGGCCGCGACCGCGGACCCAGCGCCCCTCCAGAAGCCGAGGCCCCAGCCGACGTGCATCGCGAGGAACGCCGGAGCAACGTTCGCCCGTTCCCGCATGGACGCGAGCGACCGGCCCGTGTGGACAGAGGCCGCGGCCACCGCGACGGCGTAGGGGGCCACCATGGCGGCGCCGTACCGGGGCCGCAGCGCGGCAACCGCGGCCGCGCCAGCCAGGTAGACCACCAACGCCGGGACGAGGATGTGTCGCGGTCGCATCGAGCGCGGGTGTTTCAGAGCGACGGCTACCTTGCCGCGGCCGTAGCGGTAGTACTGCTGAAAGAGCTCGCCGACCGTCTGACGGGAGTGCCAGTTGATGGCCACTGCCGGGTCGAACAGCAGGCGGTGGCCCGCCATGCGGAGCCGGTAGTCGAACTCGTAGTCCTCGTTTGCGACGAGGTTCTCGTCCCAACCGCCCAGCTCGCGTACGAGTTCGGTCGGGTAGGCGCCGAAGGGGACGTGGTCGACCTCCTGGCGCTGTTCGCCATGGTGGTAGACGGAACCGCCGACGCCGAACCTGCTGCCAAGGGCGGCGGCGATGGCCCGCCC
>JACDBJ010000339.1 GCA_013695005.1 Pseudonocardiales bacterium | reverse complement strand
GCCGTGCGCGTTCGCCTTCACGTGGGCCAGCCGGTGGGCCATCGCAGTGATGCTGGTGGGGTGGGACGAGGCGGTCGCTGCCATCCGCGACAAGGTGGAGTTCCGGCTCGGCGGCAGCTCGGCGTCGGTGCGCGACGAGTTCGGCGTCTCGACGCAGGTCAGCTTCGACTACTGGCTGTCCAATGTCTCCACGGCGCGGGCGGTGCTCATCGCTGCCGGGTTGTTGATCGTCGTTGCACTGGTGGTCGCCGTACGGCGCCATGGCGCATCGCGGCTCTGGGTGCTCGCGCTCCTCGCCGCGCCGGCGTGCTTCGCGCCCGTGTGGTACGAGCTGCTGCGCAACCACTCCCAGATCCATCCCGGCAAGGCGCACATGAGCCTCCCCGTGGCGCTCGGCGTCGTCGTTGGCGCCGCCGTGTTCGCCGCGGCCGCCGTGCGGGCTCGTCATCCAACGGCGGTCCCTGCCGAGACATCGACCGACCCGCCGCCTGCTCCTGACGACCTACAGCCGAGCACAAGCGGAGGGCGCGGCGGCGAAAGATCGTGACGGACCCGTTCTCACAGACGACGGCGATCGTCAACGGATGGTCGCTGGAGCACCGTGCCGAACGGTGTCGCACCCCACGGTCGCTGTCGACGCTGCGCTCCGCCTCGACGCTCGTTGGCGGGTTCGCCACGGAGCTCCCAGCCCGTCACGGCGGCGTAGAACTGAGCAAGTTGCAGCGATCGCGGGCGCCCCGTACACGACGACTCCACGCCAAGGCCGATTGGTGCGCCACATCCATGCCGATCGGGCGCGGGCTCGTGGCCGGTGCCGCCGACGTTCGGTGCTGTCGTTCGGTGCGACAGCAGCGGGGAAGTGCCCGACGAGGTCGCGCTGATCGCCATCGGGTGCAAACATGTCTCAACGAGTACCCGGGTTCCGCAGTTCGTGGTGACACGACGGCCTGGAAGTAGGGGTTGAGCTGGGGGAACGCTGTTTGTGCGTTCGTGCCGCGTGTGTCCACGCGTGTGGCGGTGCCCTCCGGGGGTGGTGTTTGGCCTGCTCAGGCGGGGTGGAGGTGGGTGATCCGGGGTGGCGGATCGATGCCGCAGGCGCCGAGAAAGCCCGCAGCGGCGTCGCTGGGCGGAGTGGTCTGCACGACGGTGCCGGCGGAGCCTTGGAGGGTGACGGCGTGCAGGCGGCCGAGCTCGGTGGCGATGCGCCGCCAGGCGGTGTCGCAGCGGCGTTCGGCGACACGGACGAGCAGCAGGGCGAGCCAGCACAAGAGCACGTGGGCGCGGATGCGGGGCTCGAGGCGATGGAACACGGGGCGCAGCTCGAGGGTGGACTTGAGGTCGCGGAAGCCGCGTTCAGCTTCGAGGAGGTTCTTGTAGCCCAGCGCGACGTCTTCGGCGGACAGGTCCGGATCCGAGGTCGACAGCAGGTACTTGCCGTCGAGTCGTTCCTCGGCGCGGATCGCGGCCCGGTCGATGTGCAGCCGGCCGCTGGCGCTCTGGCGCAGGTAGCGGCCGAGGGTGCGGTGGTCGCGCAACGCGCACTCGGCCTTGCGGTGCGCTTCGTCGGAGATCTTGCGGCGGGACTTGGTCGACTTCGCGGCGTCACGGGTTCTCGCGGTGGCGATGGCGTCGAGCTCGGCTTCGAGGCGGGTGACCGCGGCGTCGCGCTGGGCCTTGTCGCGTTCGGCTTCGGCGGGGTTGTGGCACACGATCCAACGCCGGTCCGGGGTTCGTTCGAGGCGGACTTCCTTGACCCGCAGGTTGTCGCGCACCGACTGGTAGCGGCCCTGGCGGGCGAGGGCTTGGAGCGCATCGGCGGATCCGTCACGCATCCGTTCCCCGGCGATCCAATGCCCGCCGGCACGTTGCAGGTAGGCGAGGTTGGCGTCCGAGGAGAACCCGCGGTCGACGACGGTGACGACCCGCCCGAGCCGCCACCCGCGCAGGCCGTCTTTGACCTCGGGCAGCACGGTCTGGTCGTTGGTGTTGCCCGGCCAGCACCACACCCGCACCGGGATCCCCTCGCCGGTCACGGCGAGGCCGATGACGATCTGGGGCAGATCGGGCCGGTGGTCTTTGGAGTGCCCGTAGCGGCGGAACCCGCCCTCGTCGTCTTCTTCGCTGTCGCGTTCGAAGTAGGTGCTCGTCGTGTCGAAGAACAACAAGTCGACCTCCAAGTTGAG
>JACDBJ010000338.1 GCA_013695005.1 Pseudonocardiales bacterium | reverse complement strand
CCGCCGTTCAGAGCGAACTGCGTGGCATAGGAACCGAGCCCGCCGCACGCGCCCCAGATCAGCACGGTGTCGCCCTGCTTCATGTCGGCGCCGTAGCGTGACACCAGCTGCCGGTACGCCGTGGAGTTGACCAACCCGGGACTGGCAGCCTCCTCCCAGCTCAGGTGCCCCGGCTTGGGCATCAGCTGGTTGGACTTGACCAGCGCCAGCTCGGCGAGGCCGCCGAAGTTCGTCTCGAACCCCCAGATCCGCTGCTCGGGGTCCATCATCGTGTCGTTGTGGCCGTCCGGGCTCTCCAGCTCGACCGACAGGCAGTGCGCCACGACCTCATCGCCGGGCTTCCAGGTGTTTACGCCAACCCCGGTCCGCAGCACGACGCCGGCCAGGTCCGAGCCGACGACGTGGTAGGGCAGGTCGTGCCGTTTGGCCAGCGGCGAGAGCTTGCCGTAGCGCTTGAGGAACGCGAACGTCGGAATCGGCTCGAAGATCGACGTCCACACCGTGTTGTAGTTGATCGCGCTCGCCATCACGGCGACCAGTGCCTCGCCGGGTCCGAGCTCGGGCGTGGCGAC
This sequence comes from Pseudonocardiales bacterium, assembly GCA_013695005.1. GTDB lineage: Bacteria > Actinomycetota > Actinomycetes > Mycobacteriales > Pseudonocardiaceae > Pseudonocardia. The sequence continues at coordinate 2,802 of JACDBJ010000338.1, read as the reverse complement.
CTCGTCGAGGTGCAGGCTCTTGCGCGGGTCCTTCTCGCGCGACGGGAGCTCGGCGAACATCTCGGCCTCGTCCGCGTGCACGGTCATGCCCCGGTAGTGCTGCGGCACCTTCATCTCGCCGACGGCGTCGAGCTGATCGGCGAGGATCGCATCGCGGATTTCCTGCACCGGTGCCTCCATTGGCTGGTCCGCCCCGCTCGCCGGGAAGCCTCAGATGCTAACCGCGGACACGGCCGATCGCGGGTCCGGCGTGACGGACCTCCCAGCTGGACAGTCACCGTGCGTGCCGCCGATAGAGTCCGTGGCCGTGCCCCGGCCCGACCACCCGCGCCGAGTCGGGATCTTCCGGCTGACGATGTGGCTCATGGACTTGTTCATGATCGCCCCGGTGGCGCGCCGCCGATATCTCGTCGGGCCGCTGCCGCCGACCGGGCCGCTGCTCGTGGCGCCAAACCACATCTCCTGGTTCGACACCATCGCCGTCGGGGCCGCGCTGACCAGGGCCGGCCGGATCCCACGCTTCGTGATCATGGAACAGGGTCTGCGCTGGCCGATCGTCGGCGCCATCCTGCGCTTCTTCGACCACATCCCGCTGGACCGCGCCAAGGCCACCGACCCGACGCTGCTCGACCCGGTTCGCGACGCGCTGCGTCGTGGTGAGTGCGTGGTGTTCTACGCCGAGGGCGGGGTGACCCAGCGGGAGGACTACCTGCCCGGGCGGCCGTTGCCGGGGTTGGGTGTGCTCGCTGCCGAGCTGGGCGTCCCCGTCGTGCCGGTCGCGCAGTGGGGGGCGCAGTACGTGCTGGGCCGGGGGCAGCTGGCCTGGCGCCGTTTCCCGCCCCGGCGGGCGAAGCTGGCGATCACCTCGCTGCCGGTGATGGAGCCGCCTTCTGAGGCCGGAGTGCTGGCCGCCCGCCGCTTCACCGGGAAGGTGATGGACGCGGTGACGGCCGCGGTCCTGCGGTTGCGGGAGATCCTCGACGAGCCGGCTGGCTCTACTGAGCAGCCAGCTCGACCAGCTCGACCAGTACGCCGCCCGCGTCGCGGGGATGTACGAAGTTGACCCTGGACCCGGCCGTTCCCGACTGTGGGGCGGCGTAGAGCAGCCGTAGGCCCTTGTCCCGCAGCGCCGCACACGCGGCGTCGATGTCGGCCACCCGGTAGGCGACCTGCTGCACACCGGGGCCGTTGCGCTCCAGGAACCGTCCGATGGGTGAGTCGGGTCGCAACGGCGCAAGCAGCTGCACGGCGGTGCCGCCCTTGTCACCGGGGGCGCTGAGCATGGCCTCGCGGACGCCCTGCTCCTCGTTGGTCTCGGTGTGGGTCGCCACCAGCCCGAACGTGTCGGCGTACCAGCCGATCGCCTCGTCGAGGTCGGCGACGGCGATCCCCACATGGTCCACGGCGGTGACCAGGCCGGACAGTTGATCCATGCCACGAACCTAGCTGGCGGCTGGCCGAGCCGCCGGTGCCGGTCCCTCGTGATCGCCACGAGTGGACAGCTGATCGCGGCTGGATGTCCAGTCGCGGCGATCATCAACGGGGTAATCGACGGGTGGTGGTCGGCCGCGCCGGTGTCGGTCGTCTCCTTTGGCGGGTGCCGGGAGCATGCCGCAGGTAATGTCGCGCTCGACCCGCCGCCGAAGTCGCTGGAGGTCGCCGTGACCGAGTCCGTGACCAGCTCCGTGATCGTCGCCGGGGCTCGGACCCCGATGGGCCGCCTGCTCGGCGCGCTGAAGGACTTCTCCGGAGCCAAGCTGGGCGGGGTGGCCATCAAGGCCGCGCTGGAGCGCGCCGGGGTCGCCCCGGAAGCCGTCGAGTACGTGATCATGGGCCAGGTGCTGACCGCCGGCGCCGGTCAGATCCCCGCCCGGCAGGCCGCCGCGGCCGCCGGCATCCCGATGGACATCCCGGCATTGACGGTCAACAAGGTCTGCCTGTCGGGCATCGCATCGATCGCGCAGGCCGACCAGCTCATCCGGGCCGGCGAGTTCGACATCGTCGTCGCCGGCGGCCAGGAGTCGATGACGCAGGCGCCGCACCTGCTCACCAGGTCGCGCGAGGGCTTCAAGTACGGCGACGTGACGATGCTCGACCACATGGCGCACGACGGGTTGTTCTGCGCCTTCGACCAGATGGCGATGGGCGCGTCGACCGAGAAGTACAACGCCGACCACGAGCTCACCAGGGCCGATCAGGACGAGTTCGCCGCCCGGTCGCACCAGCTCGCCGCCACGGCCGCGAAGAACGGCGCGTTCGCCGAGGAGATCACCCCGGTCGAGGTGCCGCAGCGCAAGGGCGACCCGGTGGTCGTCGACGCCGACGAGGGCATCCGGCCGGACACGACCGCCGAGAGCCTCGGCAAGCTGCGGCCGGCGTTCGCCGCCGACGGCACCATCACCGCGGGCTCCGCGTCGCAGATCTCCGACGGCGCAGCGGCTGTCGTGGTGATGAGCAAAACCAAGGCGCAGGAGCTGGGCTTGAGCTGGCTCGCCGAGATCGGCGCGTACGGCGCGGTGGCCGGCCCGAACTGCAGCCTGCACGAGCAGCCGGCGAACGCCATCGCGAAGGCGTGCGACAAGGAGGGCATCGAGCCGACCGACCTGGACCTGGTCGAGATCAATGAGGCGTTCGCGGCCGTCGGCGTGGTGTCCACCCGAAAGCTCGGGCTCGACCCGGACAAGGTCAACGTCAACGGCGGCGCCATCGCGCTCGGCCACCCGATCGGCATGTCCGGCGCGCGTATCACGCTGCACCTGGCGCTGGAGCTGCGCAGGCGGGGCGGCGGCGTCGGCGCGGCGG
>JACDBJ010000331.1 GCA_013695005.1 Pseudonocardiales bacterium | reverse complement strand
GAACGAGGTGGGCCTGCTCAGCCGGGACGACGCCGCGAAGCAGCGCCGGAATGCCCAAGGCAGCGGCAACGGCCAGCGCGGCGACGCAGATCAGATCGCGCGCAGCGGGCAGCATCTCAAGAACTCGTTCCCTGGTCGTCGGCCCGCGGGGGGTGCGGGGCCGCAAACGCCCGCATGCTACCGCGCACACGCCGTTGACTACCTCATTCGGCGCAGCGCAGGCCGCGAGTCAGCGGCTGAGCAGCCGCATCAGCCAGTTACGTCGGCGCGCCCGGAAACGTGGGCAGAGCTCGGGTCCGCACGCGCCGCAGTCCTTTCCGGGCCGCAGGTGCTCGTGCTGGTCCGCGTCGTGCCCGCAGCCGCACATAGTCCGCAGCTCACGGCGCGACGGACGCTTCGGCGGGGCCGGAGTGACTGAGGGCGCCGCCGCATGCGAGTCGACCGGTACGCTGGACTGGGCTCGTTGCGCCGGGATCTGTGGGGCGACCGGGATGCCCACCGGCGGGGTCAGCACGGCCGGCTGGGCGCGCGACGAACCGGACTCACCCGGTCCTAACGTGTGCACTATGCCACTCCCCGTGACGAGGTTGTTACCGAACACCCTTATCATGCGCTCTTCGGGCATGCGACGTCATCATCAGGAGTGAGGAACCTGCCGGGCGGACGAGGGAATTCGCCCAGTAGTGCCGATCAGACGGCACTGCCTAGGCGGCTCTGCTCAGGCGGCGACGCCCAGCCACGGCTCCCAGTTGGGGTGCGGCTCGACGCTGAGCACCAGCAGGCTGTGCCCGGAACGGCGCGGCGCGGCGGGCTTCACACGCAGCGACCACCCCAGCTCGTCGACCAACCGGTCGGCCTTGCGCGCGTTGCACGGCCGGCAGGCGGCCACGCAGTTCTCCCAGGAATGCGTTCCGCCGCGGCTACGGGGCACGACGTGATCGATCGTGTCCGCTCGCCGGCCGCAGTACGCGCAGCTGCGGCGGTCGCGGCGCAGCACGCCGGCGCGGGTCATCGGCACCGCCCGGCGGTAGGGCACCCGGACGTATCGGGACAGGCGCATCACCGACGGCGCGGGGATGGTCAGGTTCTCCGAACGAAAGGCCGCGCCCTGCAGCGCGGCCTCGACACACTCAGCCTTCCCGCTGAGCATGAGCAAAACAGCTCGCTTAGCGGTCACCACCGCCAGCGGCTCGAACGTTGCGTTGAGCAACAGCACCCGGGAAGACATCACGAGCCCCACCCCCTCGAGCCCACGCCGTCACACGGCGCAGCTCGCGGCGCTCCCCGCGGGTTCGGGTCTGCGCCGGAGGGGCCGGGTTGTCGGTAGGGCACTCGACCACCTCCAGCGGGTCATTCGCGCCGCGGGGATAGCGGGCGCTGGCGATGGGAACAGTGGACCACATCGAGTGGGTGCAGCGCACGTGATCTGCGTCGGCGACGGTCGTGTCGGGCGTCGCCGCGGAGAGCGCCTGACGTAACCTCCCTGCGCGTGAGCGTCGCGTCGATCGCCGTGCTGCCGTCGCGGCCGGCGTGTGCCGACGACACCGGCTCATGGTGCGACCAGATCTACCGGTGGACGGGCAACGACCTGCTTGCTCGCTCCGCCGACGTGCTGCTCGGCATCGCGTTGATCGTCATCGTCGCGCTGCTCGTGCGGCTGGTGCTGCACCGCGCCGTCGACCGTCTCGTCCTGGGCGCCGTGAACGGCCGGTTGCCGCGGATGCTGTGGCGCCGGACGCCCCGGCGGCTGCGCGAGATGGCGGCGCCGCTGCTACCGGAGCGTCGTGAGCCGCGTGCCCGCACCATCGGCTCGGTGCTGCGCTCCACGGCGTCGATCGTCGTCTTCGTGATCGCCGCGGTGATGATCCTCGGCGAGTTCGACGTCAACCTCGCGCCCATCCTGGCCTCGGCCGGGATCGTCGGCGTCGCGCTGGGGTTCGGCGCGCAGAACCTCGTGAAGGACTTCCTGTCCGGCATGTTCATGCTGCTGGAGGACCAGTACGGGGTCGGCGACGTCGTCGACCTCGGGCAGGCCAGCGGCTCGGTCGAGCAGGTGCGGCTGCGGACCACCACGTTGCGGGACGTGCACGGCACCGTCTGGCACGTCCGCAACGGCGAGATCCTGCGCGTCGGCAACAAGAGCCACGGCTACGCGGTGGCTGTGGTGGACGTGCCGCTCGGCCACGGAGCGGACCCCACCAGGGCCGCCGCGATCGCCGACCGGGCGGCCGCCGAGGTCGTCGCGCGGGCGGAGGTCGCGCCGGACGTGCTGGAGCCACCGCAGGTGCTCGGCGTCGACACCGTCACGCCGGACGGGATCACGCTGCGGGTGACCACCAAGACCAACCC
>JACDBJ010000308.1 GCA_013695005.1 Pseudonocardiales bacterium | reverse complement strand
GATCGGCTTGGCCAACCACTGGTAGTACGCCTGTTTCGTGAAACCGAGCACCCGGCAGGTCACCGCCACTGGCACCCGCACGGGCGCGGTCGTTGCGGCAAGCTCACGGACCAGCGGGTAGATTATTTTCCCGGCAGGTTTGCCTGCGACAAGTAGGCCGCCGCCCGGCGCAGGACCTCGTTCTCTTGCTCCAACAACCGATTACGACGCTTCAGCTCGCGGAGCGCCGCCGCCTCAGCGGCGGTCAGACCCGGCCGGACACTGTCCTGGACGTCGGCCTGCTTCAACCAGTTGTGCAGCGTCGCCTCCGAGACACCGAATCCTTCGCGATCCGGTTCAACGGCGCCTCGCGCCTGCGGGCGACCGCGACCACATCGCGGCGGAACTCGGCAGGAAACGGCTTCGGCACGATGGCCATCCTCTCGGTGAAGATCGCCATGATCCTCACACGCTAGGAGTCAACCGAACCTTCATCAGCCCCGTTCAAGCGCACCGGAGCGCTCCCGCGACCGGGAACAGTGACAACCAAGCGGACGAGGGCGTCGCTGCGGTACGCAATCTCCCATGCTCGGCAAGTCCGCGAGTCATACAGAAGCTCCGACGGATTTCCGGACGTTTGGTCACGTTGCCGGCAGGCTCGGTGATACAGCTCACCTCGCCGAGGGTGCGACCAAGGTTCGTCCCGGCACGATCTGGGGTATGCCGCACGGACGACGGGTGGCGCGCTCCCCGCCGCCACCTACCTTGGAGGAAGAATGCCGGACGCACCCGGGCACGACTCGACGAGCGCAGGACCCGAGCCGGCTGCTCCGGCAGCCGGGGAGGCTGCGGCGGCAACCGCTGTGGAGATTTCTCAGCCGGCAGTCTCCGAGGAGGATCCGGCAGCGAGCGAGCCAGTCCCGAGCGAGCCAGTCCCAGCGCCCGACGCACCAGCTGGTGCGGTTCAGTCCAGTCTGGCCGCTCCGGGGCCGGCTCCACGCGGGTTGAGTTATGCCGTGGACATCGTGTTCTGCATCGATGTCACGGGCAGCATGACTCCTATCCTCGACGCGGTGAAGTCCAACGCGTTGCGCTTTTACGATGACGTGCAGACGAATCTGACGGCTAAGGGCAAGAACGTTGACGAGCTGCGAGTGCGCGTCGTCGCGTTCCGGGACCTCGTCGCAGACGGGGAGGCGGCGCTGCAGGAGTCGCCGTTCTTCCGGCTGCCCGCCGAGCAGGGTGGGTTCAGCGATTTCGTGAACGGCCTGATCCCAGAGGGTGGCGGCGATGCACCGGAGTCGGGTCTGGAGGCGGTTGCGCTTGCGGTGAACTCGCCGTGGACGACGCGGGGCGATCGGCGCCGGCAGGTCGTAGTGGTGTGGACAGACCAGTCCACCCATCCACTGGAGCCCGCGGTCGTTCCTGCGGGGCTGCGCGATCGGGTGCCTGCAGACTTCAGCGCGTTGACCGATCTGTGGGAGGACGCGCAGGGACCGGTGAGTGCCAGCAGCAAGCGATTGATCCTGTTCGCCCCTGATGGCCCCGGCTGGAGTGACATCTCCGGGGTGTGGGAGAACGTCGTGCATCACCCGTCGCAGGCTGGCGGTGGGCTGTCGGATGTGGACTACGGGACGATCGTGGACTCCATCGGCAACTCGGTGTGATCGGGAGCTTGCAACCTCAGGAGCCCGAACGCATCGACGCGCCGCCCGCTGCGGAGTCGGCGGGAACGGCGTCGCCGGCCTCGGTTGGCGCCGGGGAGGCAACCGAACCGTCATCGGAAGAGCCGCCGCAGGTGAGGTCAGTTGCGACCGTGGCGCCTTCTGCTGGCGAGCCGCGCCTGTCGTTCGTGTTCAACCTGGCGAAGATCGCCGGGCAGGGTGAGGACTCGGACCCGATCCTGCGTGACGGCCGGGAGCTCGGTCTTGTCGCCGTGTTCGACGGCATGGGTGGGGCCGGCGGCACGGTGTACGAGACGCCTGACGGCCCGCGCACAGGTGCGTACTTGGCGTCGCGGCTGGCCCGCGACATCGTCGAGCAGCGGATGCTGGAGCTGTTAGACCCGGAGTGGAACCTAGACGGGGCGGCGGCCGCGGCGGACCTGGAACGGTCGGTGCAAGCGGCGCTCCAGTCACGGCTGGCGGAGCTCGACGCGCCCGCCAGCGGCTTGAGATCGCGGTTGCTGCGCGCGCTGCCGACCACGATGGCGCTGGTCGCGCTGCAACGCCGGGAGCCAGGTGGTGCTCGGTGGGCCTGTCATCTGCTCTGGGCGGGTGACTCGCGCGCGTACGTCTTTCAGCCCGGGCTGGGTGCGCATCAACTGACCGTCGACGACATCCGAGACCGCGGGGACGCGATGGCGAACCTGCGCGAGGACTCGGTGGTGAGCAACGCGATGTCCGCCGACACCGAGTTCGTCGTCCACCATCGAAAGATAGAGCTGACCGCGCCATTCCTGGTGATTGCGGCCACAGACGGGTGCTTCGGGTACGTGCCCTCGCCGATGCACTTCGAGCACCTCGTGCTTGCGGCGCTACGCGACGCCCCCGACACCGACAGCTGGTCGGCCGCGGTGCAAGCAGCGGTCAGCGCCGTCACCGGTGACGACGCCGCGATGGCCACCCTCGGCGTGGGCGCGGACCACAACGGCTTCCGCGAGTTGTTCGCGCAGCGCACTGCCGAGGTCGAGCGGCGTTGGGTTGCGCCGCTGGACGACCTGGATGCGGATGTGAGGGAGCGCGAGCGGGAGCTTGACGCGTTGCGCACGGCCCTGCGAAAACGGCAAGCGCAGCTGTGGGCGGCGTACAAGCCTGGGTACGAGCGGTACCTCGGACCGGCTGACACGCGGGAGACGCCATGAGAGCGGGCGACACAGTGCACGGCTACCGGCTGATGGAGGATTTCCGGGTCGTCGGTGCCGGGCTCAGTGAGTGGAGCTTCGCCGAGCGCGCCGGCCGGGCCTACTTCATCAAGCGGTTCCTTGCCCCGACCTACCCCGATGACGCCGCCCCCGGCAGCGCCAGGACCAAGGCCAGGAAACGCGCCCGCTGCGCCGCGTTCGAGGCGCACCACCGCGGTATCCAGGCGGCGATGGCCCCACTCACCAGCTACGGCGGCAACCTGATCGCGACCCTGGACTTCTTCCGCGAGGGCGCGAAGTACTACAAGGTGACCGAGAAGGTGGACCTCGCGGGGCTTGAGCCGGGCGATGTGGCGGCGCTGGGCTTCCCCGTGCAGCTGGTGCTGCTCAAGACTGTCGCGCACAGCCTGAAGATCCTCCATGACCTCAACATCGTGCACAGCGACCTCAAGCCGAGCAACGTCATGATCAAGCGGACCGAGCTGGGGTACACAACCAAACTCATCGATTTCGACAGCTCCTACCTGGTCGGCAGCCCACCACCGCCGGAGGAGATCGTCGGCACGATGAACTACTACTCACCCGAGCTGGTCCGCTACATCCAGGGCAGCGCCAGCGTCGCCGATCTCACACAAGCGTCCGACATCTTCGCGCTGGGTCTGATCTACGCCGAGTACCTCACCGGTGCTCTACCAGCCTTCGACCCGACGTACCATGAAGCCGCGATTGCAGTGCTCAATGGCGCTCAGCTTCGAGTCCCGCCCGGGCACGCCCCCGCCCCGCTGGCCACGCTGATAGAACAGATGCTGCTGGTCGACCCCGCTGCGCGCCCGGATGTCGCCGAGGTCCATTCAACGCTGATGGGCCTGCGCAGCGATACATCGACTATCGGTCGCTTCCCGGTACCGGCACGGACTCGGAGCCCCAGTCACGTCCCCCGACGACTGCGGCCCAGCACCCCCGCTGAGCCGGGCCCGGCGATGGCAGGTTCTCCAATACCGCGCGGTTCCGCACTGCGCGGCAAGGGGTTGCGACTGATCGCCGATGCGGTCCGGCCAGCGCCGGACAGTCCGCCTCCCGGTCGCGGCCGTGCGTTGCTCGGCAAGCTGATTGGCAAGATCGAGGAGCGTCGACTCCGGTGACGACGCTCTGGCAATGCGCGGTCTGCGAAACCATCAACGAGGGTGGCCGGTCCTGCATGGCCTGCGGTGCATCACTGACCCGGCGCTCCGCTGCCGCCACTGCTGTCCGCAGCCGGATCATGCCGCTACTCCCGCCGCCCCCGGCCGCACCACTATCCGAACCGGTCCGCCGAGCGATCAACCGCGAACCAATCGACGAAGCAGAATGGTCCAACGACGCGGCCAGCTTCAACATGATGCCCTGGTTGCTGGAGCGACATCGCCCCCGTAGGCGCTTCGGGTTCTGGGGACCTGTGCCTTACTACTCGGCCCGCACCCGCCGAGGTTCCGAGGTCACGGTCGGCGGTTGCGGCTGCTGCCTGCCCATTCCGCTGCTGGCTGTACTAAGCGCGGGCTGGGCGCTGTGGCGCCGGACCCGATGACACTACCCCCGACCACTCACGAAGACCGCCGCGGACGGCGCATCATCAACCGCGGCCCACACGCCGGATGAGCGCGAGGAACGCGTCTTGCCGTGAAGCGCCCAGGAGGAGCGCCAACACTAGCAATCCCGAGGCGGCATTCCCGGCGACCAGATGATGGTGCCGGCTTTCTTCGTCGTGCTGTGCGGCCGTCGACCGGAGATCGCGGCGTCGCAATAGGCGCTTTGACCCATGCCCGCAGCCTGCCGTTGGCGGCC
>JACDBJ010000261.1 GCA_013695005.1 Pseudonocardiales bacterium | reverse complement strand
GCTGCGCAGCTGGTCGGTCAGCCTCCGCGACGCGACCGTGATCAGCCACGCTCGCGGGTTGTCCGGGGTGCCCTGGTCAGGCCACTGAGTCGCGGCCGCCAGCAGTGCCTCCTGGGTCGCGTCCTCGGCGGTGTCGAAATGCCCGTAGCGCCGCACGACGGCGCCGAGGACCTGCGGCGCCAGCTCGCGCAGCAGGCCCTCGACCTCGGTACTGGGCACGGCGGCCGTCAAAACATCTCGTCGGCGGAGTCGGCGATCGGGCGCACGTCCGCGTAGGCCCTGGCCCGGACATACTCCGGCGCCGGGCAGTCGGCCAGCCGGCCGGCGATCTCGGTCGCCCGGTCGAAGCTGTCGCACTCCACGATCCAGTAGCCCGCGAGGACCTCCTGGGTCTCGGCGTACGGCCCGTCGGTCACGACCGGGACACCGGCGCGCGACCCCAGCCGCCGGGTGTGGGCCGGAGCGGCGAGGCCTCGGGTCTCGACGAGCTCGCCGGAGTCCTCCAGAGACTTGTTGAACGCGGTCATGAACTCGCCCATCGCCGCGAAGTCCTCGCCAGACCACGCGGGCTTGTCGGTGGGCTTGCCGGACATCTCGTCGTAGTCCTGCTGCGAGGCGTAGGTCAAGATCATGTACTTCACGATGCTCTCCTTCGTCGTGGGCAACCCGTGCGGTGCCTCACCAGAGACGTCGGGGCTACCCGCCCATACCGGACGTCTACCGCCACCCTGCGGTGTGCGACGCAACGGTCAGCTTCACCCAACCGGCCTCGACCGCGAGCTCGACCACTCGGCGGATCAGCGCGGTGCCCGACACCGCGGCCCTGCCAGGCGTCCTCGACGAGCACCGCGAACTGCCCCGAGACCGGCGTCGAGCGGGTCGAGGTTCGCCAGGCCGACGCGCCGCCCCTCGCCTCGACCATGCGCGGCACCGACCCACCGGTACCGGCGTCGAGACTCGTGGCGCGAAACATCGAGGACTCCTGGAACCGTGGCCAGGTCCGTCCCAATGACCGCAGCGCGGCCGGCGCTCGCCGCCGCGGTGGCCGTGGCCCGATGCGCGTCGGACGGCCGGCTAGTCGATGGCCGACATCAAGCGATGGCCGCCCAGGCGCGTCGAACGTCGTCTCGTGGCCGATGGCCATCCGACCACATCGGGGCCTCCCGGACCGGGGTCCAGAACGGTGGACAGCACCCCAGTCCGCCCGCGAGCGGGACAGCAACGGACGCGGGTCAGGCCATGCCCAGAGCATCGGCCAAGGGCGTTCGCGCCGGACCGCCCAACGGCGTCGTTCGGTGCCTCGCGTATATAGCGGCCCGGTTGTCCACAGGCAGCTCAGGCTGTGGACGCCGGCCTAACGCGAGGCCCGAGATCCTGGAGCCGGTACGACTCCGACTTGACGGCCGGGCCGACGCGCCCTAATCTGACCTCCGTCATGACTTGCTAGTGCGAGTCTTGATTGCACCGTGAAGGCCACGCGTGAGTTCACCGTACTGGCTTGGTGCACCGGAGATGGCTACGCAGGCCGCGCCGCGACGCCGTCCGAGAATCAAGCATGCGGGTTATCCCAGCCATTACCCCAGGTGACGTGTCTTCGGGCACTCCCTCCCCGCGCAGACCTCGGAGGACGAAATGCGTAGGCAGCTTCCAATCGACCAGCACGATCACCCCACCTCGCTTCGCACGGAGCTCGCCGCGAGCCTGGCTCGGTTCCTACGAGTGACGCTTGGTGCGGCGGCTTCCGTCGTCGCGCTGTGGCTCCTCTCGAGCCTGCTCACACCTGGCGCGGCTTCGGCAGCAGTCGTCACCCCGATGGTGGCGTCCACCCACAACGTGCAGCGGACGGCAGCGGGCGCACCGCTGGCCGCCGGCGCCGGTGACGGCAAGGGCAAGGCCAAGGGCGACAAGGCCAGCCAGAAGCCCAAGGGCAACAAGCAGGCCAAGGCGGCCAAGAAGCGGACGGCCGCTGCGGCCAAGGCCCAGGCCAAGCTGACCGCGACTCGCAAGGACAAGAAGGCTGACCTCGCGGCCAAGCGTGACCGCAAGCACGACAAGCTCGTGGCCAAGCGCGCCGCGGCGGCGAAGAAGCTCATCGCCAAGCGCGCGGCCATGGACAAGAAGAAGACCCCCAGCCAGCTGACGCAGCTGCGCCGCGAGGCCAAGGACAACCTGAAGCTCACCCGGCAGCAGTTGAAGGACCGCAAGACGATCCAGCGTCAACAGCTCAAGGACGCGAAGACCGCCACGCGCCAGCAGCTCAAGGACGTCAAGGCTGCCGAGAAGCTCGCCCTCAAGAACGCCAAGAACGCCGCAGAGCGCGCGCAGATCAAGGCCAACTTCAAGACAGTGCGCCAGACGATCAGCGCCACGGGTTTTGCGCTGCGCCAGGCCATCGCCGCCAAGAACAAGGGCATCCGCCAGGGCATCGCCGGTAACGGCAAGTCGGTGCAGGACGTCCTCTCGGCCCTGATCAAGAAGGCTCGGGACAAGAACAAGCCCGCCGCCACTGTCGACCCGACCACCGGCGGTACCCCGGCTCCCGAGGAGACGGCCCCCGCGACCGACCCGGCTGCCACTACTGACACGCCGGCTCCGGCTGACGACGCTCCTGTTGCCGACGCCCCGGCCGAGTCGGCTCCGGCTGACGACGCTCCTGTTGCCGACGCTCCCGCTGAGGACGTTCCAGAGCACGCGGACGCCCCCAGCGCAGACGCTCCTCACGAGACCACCGCCAGCGCACCCGCGGAGACCAACCCGCAGGCCGCTCACGTGGCTGCCGCGAACCACTGGGTCCACCAGCTCGGCACCGGTGTCCGCAACTTCCTGATCCAGCTGGGACAGGCCATCCGTACCTTCCTGGGCCAGCTGAACGTCGCGGTCCACAACTTCGCCCAGCACGTGCCCAGCAGCACGCACACCGACTGATCCGGGGGGTTCAGGGCCTGGGGTACGGGTGGCAGGAGGGAGCCACCCGTACCCCAGGAGCAAGACAAGAGGCAGGCCCCGAACCACCCGAGCGACAACTACAGATAGCCCAAAGCTTCGGCCCCACAGCGTGACCAACGGGGCCGGGAACACAACTTCATATACGTCGCAGCCACCCACGGTGGGGTTGCGGCAGCATCCCTAAGACCACGCGTGAATCGACCGTACTGGCAGGGTGCCGGAGGCTACGCAGGCAGCGCCGCGACGCCTTCACAGATCAGCACGCTCTCAAACAGTTCCGTCGTTGTTCCTGTCGGGCAGACGTCCGAACCTAAAGGAGAGATCGTGATCGGCGCAGCCAGCTCACGCAACGGCCTCAGTGGCCGTGCGTTGGCGTGCGCCGGAAACACGATCGTCCGCTGGGTGCTCTACCCGGCCGGCCTCGTGGTGTGTGCCGCGATGCTCTGGTTCGCCCTCGCCATGGTGAGCGCGACCTCAGCTTCCGCAGCGCCCGTGACGCCGGCGATGGCCAGGACGTCAGCACCGGCGGCAAACCCGATGGTTGCCGCGGGCCCCGCTCCGACCAAGTTGCGCCCTGGCGACTGGGATCGCATCGTCAGAGACGTCGAGAAGAAGGCGGCCGCCAGGAGGTCGAAGGCCTCCAAGCCGAGGAAGGCCACGTGCGTCGGCGAGCGGGCCTGCGGGAACCAAGCCACACGCGGCAACAAGGAGTCCTCGAAGTCCTCCAGCGGGTCCAGGGCATCCGGTGGCAAGCGCGGAGTCTCCAAGGGCACCCCGACGCAGCAGCGGACAGCAGCGAGGAAGATCCAGAGCTCCGCTAAGAAGCTGATCAAGAGCAAGGACCCGAAGAAGCGGGCCACAGGCAAGAAGATGCTCAAGGCCGGCAAGAAGAAGAGCAAGGTCGCCAACGCGCGCATCAAGGCGCAAAACCTGAGGTCGAAGCGGCAGTCGACTCCCCGTGGGAGCAGCGGCGCCAGGGCTCAGTCCACCTACCGCACGGCCACCAAGGAACACAGCCGTCAGGTCCGGACCGTGCGCAGGGCCGAGCAGGATCTGAAACAGGCGCGCAAGAGCGGCAAGGGGGTTGCCAACGCCAAGGAGAAGCTCAACCGCCAGCGCAACGTTCTGGACGACACCCGCAAGGAGCTCCGCAGCACGCGCGCCAGGACCCCGGTCGCGAGGGCTCGAGCAGACCGCATCCAGCAACGCGCGGGCGCCCGCCAGGGCTACCAGGTCTCCGAGCGAGTTCACCAGAGCAACGCGAAGGATCTCCGCGAGGCGGAGAAGCTCCGGCGAGCGGTGAGGGCGGCCGAGGGTCGGCTGAATGCAAGTCGGACCAACCTCCGCGAACAGCGCGCTACGCTGCGCGACCTCCAGAAGCCCCTGGTGTCCCGGGCCGAGGTCGAGAGCAAGGTCGTCGGCGAGGGCAAGAACCGCCATCGCGTGATCGTGTCGATGAGCATCCTCCGCGCACGTGGTCCCGGCCAGCAGACCTACGTGATCGACTCTGATAAGTGCACCGGCTCCACCAGCGAGGGTTGCAAGGCCCATACCGGGTTCCGCTACGGCAAGTCCAAGGTCGCCAGCGGGAGCAAGTCCGCCCCGAGGGGCCTGCAGCTCTACGCCAGTGAGCGCACCCGCAACGGATCGAGCCGGGTGACCAGCCGCGGCGATGTCAGCGGCACCCTGGGCGCCAAGGCCGGCACCGGTTCCAACGCCAACATTCGTCAGGGCGCAGACTCCAAGCAGCCACGCGGTTCGGTCACTTTCAAGCAGCGAGGCAAGCGCAAGTCGACGGTTCGGGCCCAGGATCTCGCCAAGGGCGTCGAGGCATCCGCCACCGGCACGAGCCGCAAGGGTGGGCGCAAGGCAACCGGCCGGGTCAGCCTGGCCGGGATCGCGAACTGCGCTGCCGCCGCCTGCCGCACAGACGCCAGCGCCAGCAACGACTCGCCCCTGACGGGCAGGTACGGCGCCCCGAAACAGCTCATCCAGACCACCGCCGGCGAGTGCAGCCAGACCACCGGCAACTGCCGGCTGCGCAGCGACGGAGGCAAACGGACACTGCTCAACGCCGGCCATGCAGAGACCAGCTGCCGGGCCAGCGGCGCACTCGGTACCTGCCACACCAAGTCTCAGGGCATCGGCAACGCGGCGACCGAAGCGGTCGGCATGGTCCCGGGGGGCGGACGGATCAAGACCCGCAGCTCCTCGGCGCTCGGTTCGGACTGCAGCGGATCTGGTCCGTTGGTCGGCTGCCGGGTTACGGCCCCACGGACCGAGGGCGGGTTCACCCGCAACGGCGGCGCCGGGCTGCGCGCGGAGCGACGCGGCAAGGCCAAGGACGCGACAGGCAAGCCGATCGTTGTCGCCACCTGCTCGGCACGCGGCCCTGGCGCCCGCTGCGACAGCACCGCGTTCGGTCAGAGCCACGGCGTCCCGCAGGACAGCCCGACCCTTTGGTGGGACCGGAAGAAGAAGATCACGATGTCCGCCACGCAGGCGGCCGCCAACCCCGACGCCGTGCAGCTTCTCGTCCCCGGCTACAAGAAGGCCTCCGGGGCGCCGACGGACAAGCAGAAGGTGCAGGCGTCGAAGCGGACCACCGGACTCCAGAACCGGGCCGTGAGCGGCCTCGAGCGGCTGGGGTGGTTGGAGCCGGAGCAGGCCGTAGTGAACGACCTCGGCAAGCTGATCAACAAGACGTACAAGAAGCGCCCGGTCAGCAAGCGGGAGATCCGCGGCTTCAAGGCCGCTGGCACCGCCGTACGGAACGACATCGGGTCGGCGATCAAGAAGTACGACGGCGCGATGGACAAGCTCTACAAGGTCAACGCCGCAGTCGCCAACGCTTCGAAGGACCCGAGCTACGCCAAGGGCGTGCGCAGCGCCAAGAATGAGATGGACAAGCGCAAGGCCGCGCTGGAGCGGCTCGGCGCGCCCAAGACCAAGAAGGAGCGGGCCAAGTACGAGCGGCTTTCCAAGGCGTACCAGGAAGCGCAGGACGCATACGCCAAGGCGATCGGTGTCGACAGCCGTTCCGACTCGAACGTACTCGGCGACCTTGAGCTCCCGTCGACCCTCACCGAGGACATCCCGCTGGCCATGAGATCTGCCGGCCAGCAGAGCAGCTTCCGCAACGAAAAGGGCGACACCAAGTGGGTGTTCGACGAGCTCAGCGACGACGAGCTCGCACACCAGGCCGCGTTCGAGACCGCCAAGCAGGCCAACAAGCGGATCATGGTCGACAAGGTGGCGCAGAGCGAGTACGAGCTCGTTGCGGCGCAGGGTGGATGGGAGCAGCACGACGCGTGGGTCAGCACCCGCGACAACCCCGAGAAGTTCGACCAGTGGACGCGCTTCCTGGACAAGAACGAGAAGGCCAAGCTCAAGAAGACCTGGAAGGACACCCGACCCAGCGGGTTCGAGCACCTCGCGCAGGGCGTCGCTGACGGGTTCGCCGACGGCGCCACCTGGGTGCTCAACAAGCCCGTCGAGGCCCTCGCTTGGACAGGGCGCCAGGTGGGTGTTCCCGACGTCATCGTCGACAACTACGAGAAATGGCAGACGAGCGTCAACGGCGTCATCGCACGTACGCCTGAGGGACTTGTCAAGCTGGCGGCGGCTGCCACGCAGGAGTTCCCGAACCCCTGGGTGAAGGCCCACCAGCTCGCGACCGGCGGCAAGGAACGCCGGCCGGGCGAGAGCGGGCTGTACCACTGGACCCGCAACAACCCGTTCACCGGGATGATCGCCACCACCGTGAAGCAGGGTTACGACTGGGTCGTCCCCTGCGTCGGGCTGAAGGCCGGCAACTGCGACGACCTCAAGGCAGATTGGGACAAGGACCCGGCTAGCACCGTGCTCACGGTCCTGACCGGCCCGACCCTGGTCCTGGGCGGTGTCGGCGTGGTGCTCAAGGGCGCGTCGCTAGGCGCCGGCGGCGTTGCTAGTCGGGCATCTGCTGCCGCCCTGAAGCAGCCGGTGAAGGACGGCCTGTTCAGCCCCGCCGCTCAGGCACTGAGGACCAAGGCCGCCAAGTGGGACACTGCGGCCGGCCGCCTGAACAAGGCCAGCTCCATCGGCTGGAGCCGTAACCCCGGCCTGCAGCTCATGTCGCTGCCGATCCGGGTTTACGGCCCGCTCGCCCGCATCGGCGCCCGCGGCGCGACTCGCACCGTCGCCAGCGTGGCGAACCGCGTTGGCGCGACCCGCGTCGGCGAGGCCGCGACCCGGGCCAATGAGTCCCTGCGCGGAGTCCGCGCCAACGGCC
>JACDBJ010000260.1 GCA_013695005.1 Pseudonocardiales bacterium | reverse complement strand
CACCTCGGTCGTACCCGCCGCGGGCGTCCCGGTGAGCCCGCCGGCCCGCACCCCGGCGCCGGCCTCGCAGCTGCCCGACGACCGCTACCTCAACCGCGAGCTGTCCTGGCTGGACTTCAACGCCAGGGTGCTCGCACTGGCCGAGGACGTCAGCCTGCCGCTACTGGAGCGGGCCAAGTTCCTGGCGATCTTCGCGTCCAACCTCGACGAGTTCTACATGGTCCGCGTCGCGGGCCTGAAGCGTCGTGCAGAGACCGGGTTGGCCGTGCGCTCGGCCGACGGGCTCTCGCCGCGCGAGCAGCTCGCCCGGATCTCCGACCGCAGCCAGGCGATCGCCGAGGCGGCCGCGCGGGTCTTCCTCGACTCGGTGCGGCCGGGCCTCGAGGAGCAGGGCGTGAGCATCCTGCGCTGGGCCGACCTCACCAACGCCCAGCGCGCCCGGCTGTCGGACTACTTCTCCGCGCAGGTGTTCCCGGTGCTCACCCCGCTGGCGGTCGACCCGGCGCACCCGTTCCCCTACATCTCGGGGCTCTCGCTCAACCTCGCCGTGACGGTGCGCGACCCGCAGGAGCGCACCGACCGATTCGCCAGGGTCAAGGTGCCGAACAACGTGCCGCGGCTGGTCCGGGTCGACCCTGACCCAAGCAGCGGCGGCTCCGACGAGGTCACGTTCCTGCCGATCGAGGACCTCATCGCCGCCCACCTCGGCCAGCTGTTCAACGGCATGGAGGTGGCCGAGCACCACGTCTTCCGGATCACCCGCAACGCCGACCTCGAAGTCGAGGAGGACCGCGACGAAGACCTGCTGCAGGCGTTGGAGCGCGAGCTCGCCAGGCGGCGGTTCGGCCCCCCGGTGCGCCTGGAGATCACCGACACGATGAGCGACCAGGTCCTGGAGCTGCTGCTGCGCGAGCTGGACGTCGACCCGCACGACGTCGTGGTCGTGCCCGGGCTGCTCGACCTGACGGCGTTGTGGCAGGTGTACGGCGTTGACCGGCCGGAGCTGAAGGACGAGCCGTTCGTGCCTTCCACCCACCCGGCCTTCGCCGACGGCGAGACACCGCGCAGCGTGTTCGAGACGCTGCGCCGCGGCGACGTGCTGGTGCACCACCCCTACGACTCGTTCTCCACCAGCGTCCAGCGCTTCATCGAGCAGGCCGCGGCGGACCCCAAGGTGCTGGCGATCAAGCAGACCCTCTACCGGACCACCTCGGAGGACTCCCCCATCGTCGACGCGCTGATCAGCGCCGCCGAGGCCGGCAAGCAGGTGGTGGTGCTCGTCGAGCTGAAGGCACGCTTCGACGAGCTGTCCAACATCCGGTGGGCCCGCGAGCTGGAGAAGGCGGGCGTGCACGTGGTCTACGGCCTTGTCGGGCTCAAGACGCACTGCAAGACGTCACTGGTGGTCCGCCAGGAAGGCAACACGATCCGGCGCTACTGCCACATCGGCACCGGCAACTACCACCCGCGGACCGCGCGGCTCTACGAGGACCTCGGCGTGCTCACCGCGGACCCCACCATCGGCGCCGACGTCGCCGACCTGTTCAACTCGCTCACCGGTTACGCCCGCCAGGACTCCTACCGCAGGCTGCTGGTGGCCCCGCACGGCGTCCGTCAGGGCATCATCGCGCGCATCGACGGCGAGATCGCCCACCACCAGGGCGGCCGCCCGGCGGGCATCCGCATGAAGATGAACTCGCTGGTCGACGAGCAGGTGATCGACACCCTCTACCGCGCGTCGCAGGCCGGCGTGCCGGTGGACATCGTCGTCCGCGGGATCTGCGCGCTTCGACCCGGCCGCCCCGGGCTGAGCGAGAACATCCACGTGCGCTCCATCCTCGGCCGCTTCCTGGAGCACTCGCGAATCCTGCACTTCCGCGGCGCGGACGAGTACTGGATCGGCAGCGCGGACATGATGCACCGCAACCTGGACCGCAGGGTCGAGGTCATGGCGCAGGTGTCCGATCCGCCGCTGGCCCAGCGTCTTGCCGAGATGATGGACTCCGCGCTGGACCCGGCAACCCGCTGCTGGACGCTGTCCGGCGACGGCACCTGGGAGCCGTCACCGGCCGAGGGCGCCGGGCTCACGGTCCGCGATCACCAGGTGGAGCTCATGCATCGGCACGCAGCAGCCGAGTGAACGGTAGCCAGACCCCGGGCCCCGACGCCGACGTGATCGCCGCCGGCGTGGTCGCATGGCGGCCCGCCGATACCGGCGCCGAGGTGGCGGTCGTGCACCGGCCGCGCTATGACGACTGGTCGCTGCCCAAGGGCAAGCTCGACCCGGGCGAGACGATCCCGGAGGCCGCGGTGCGGGAGACCGCCGAGGAGACCGGCTATCAGGTGCGCCTCGGCGCCCAGCTCGGCGAGACGCGCTACCAGGTACAGGAGGGCAAGAAGGTCGTCCGGTACTGGGCCGCGCAGGTCTGCAGCGGCACCTTCGCCCCCAACGACGAGGTCGACGAGCTGCGCTGGCTGCCGCCGGATGCCGCCGCCGAGCTGCTCAGCTACGAATGGGACCCCGATGTCCTTCAGCGGTTCGTCAGGCTGGGCACGGCGTCGGTTTCGGGCCTGCTGCTGGTGCGCCATGCCAAGGCAGGTAACCGGGCGGGCTGGCAGGACGCCGACTCGCTGCGACCGTTGAGCAAGGCCGGCCAACGACAGGCGCACGCGGTGTCCCGGCTGCTGGTCTTGTTCGGCCCGGACCGCGTCTACACCGCGCCGCCGCTGCGCTGCGTGCAGAGCGTGCACCCACTGGCCGAACGGCTCGGGCAGCCGGTGATCGTCGAACCGCTACTCGGCGAGGACGCCTACTGGGACGACCCGGACGCGGGCTTGCGCCGCGTCGTCGAGCTTGCCGCCGAACCCGGCGTGACCGTGATCTGCAGCCAGGGTGGTCTGATCCCCGACGTCGTGCACCGCCTGGCCGAGCGCTACGGCGACCGGTCGGCGGTCGACGGCCAGGACGGCTACCCGCCGGCACGCAAGGCGAGCACCTGGGTACTGGGGCTGCACGGCGAGCAGCTCAGCTTCGCCGACTACTACCCGA
>JACDBJ010000249.1 GCA_013695005.1 Pseudonocardiales bacterium | reverse complement strand
TGTCGGGTGTGTGCTGCTGACCGGCAATGGCCCGTCGCCGCGCGACGGCGGGTGGGCGTTCTGCTCCGGCGGCGACCAGCGGATCCGCGGCCTGGACGGGTACCGGTACGCGTCCGGTGAGGGTGCGGACACCGTGGAGGCGGGGCGGGTGGGACGGCTGCACATCCTGGAGGTGCAACGGCTGATCCGCTTCATGCCGAAGGTGGTGATCTGCGTGGTGCCGGGCTGGGCGGCCGGGGGCGGGCACAGCCTGCATGTGGTGTGCGACCTGACGTTGGCCAGCGCCGAGCATGCCCGGTTCAAGCAGACGGATGCCGATGTGGCCAGCTTCGACGGCGGGTTCGGGTCCGCTTACCTGGCCAGGCAGGTCGGGCAGAAGTTCGCTCGCGAGATCTTCTTCCTCGGGCGGGAGTATTCGGCGGAGGACTACCACCGGATGGGCGCGGTGAACGCCGTGGTCGCGCACGCCTCGCTCGAGGCGACGGCGTTGGAGTGGGCGGCAGCGATCAACGCCAAGAGCCCCACCTCACAGCGCATGTTGAAGTACGCGTTCAACCTGATCGACGACGGCCTTGTCGGCCAGCAGCTGTTCGCCGGTGAAGCCACGAGGCTGGCCTACGCCACCGACGAGGCTGAAGAAGGCCGCACCGCGTTCTTGGAGAAACGCCCCCCGGACTGGTCCGACGTCCCGCACCACTACTGAGGGTGCCCCCTTCATGGTCTGGCTTCCGGCTGACCGTTGAGCCAGAAACCTGACCAGGAGGGGTCACGAAGCCAACAGTCGAGACCGCAACGTCGAGACCACGAGTGCGGGGCGCTTCGTGACATCGTCGTAGATGTACTCGTACACGCGGCGGCCGGCGTCCTGCAGTTCGTTGCGGCGCGGCGCGTCCCCCGCCCGCTCCGCATCGCTGGCTGGCCGCCGAGACGACGTCCAACCTTGCGAGATGACCCGAGGTGTGCACCTTGAACGGTGCCTCCCGTCCCCGCCCGATGCGGGGCATGCTCAGCTCGACGACGTCAGGCCGGCAGCGATCGAAGCCGTGCAGTCGGGCGCGCTGGTCGCTGCTGACCAGTCCGCGCTGGGAAGCGGCAAGGACAGTGATCCGGTCGACGAGCGCGGTCTCCATGCCCTTCCTGCCGACCGGCCGGAAGCGGAACGTCGTTCCCTCATCGGCAGGTTGGCTGGACGGTCAGCCAGAGACCTGACCATGACGGGTCGAGCCGGGTCAGCCGAGGCGTCGGGCCGTCAGCGGGCGGACCTCGGCGATGCGCTCGAAGTCGGCGTCGACGTGCACGACGCCGAGGCCGTGGTGCAGTGCGGTCTCGGCGATGAGCAGGTCTGGGATGGCGACGCGGTGCCACATCCCGTGGTGGTGGGCGAGATCACGCTGGAGGCGCAGGGCACGTTCCAACACATCGTCGGGCGCGCTTACCAGGGTGTAGGCGGCGCGCAGTTTGTCGCGCCAGACGTCGTACTCCAGCGCCGAGCGCGCCGAGTACAGCTGCTCCAGCTCCCCGATCGGGCAGATGTGCAGCGAGCCGGCGAGCTCCGTGAGGCGGGGCCGGACGAGCGGGTCGTCGATCCGTGCGGCCGCGCGCTTGTCGATCAGCCATCCGGTCAACGCCACATGTCCTCCGACGCGAGGACGTCGAGATCGATGTGCTGGGAGAGCTCGGCGAGCAGCTCGAGTTGGCGCGCCACGCGCTCGGCGTCCGCGGCCTCGACGTCGGCGGTCACCCGCCGCAGTGCCTCCTCGACGGTGGCCCGTGTCGTGGAGCACGACAGGGCCCGTTTGGCCCGCCGCAGCAGCTCCTCATCGATCTCGATCGTCGTCCGCTTCACCATGCGTACACATTAGCCCATCGATATGTACCGCAATGAGCGCGGCATCAGGCGCGGAGGCCGAGGGCGCGGCTGATGACGAGGCGTTGGACCTCGCTCGTGCCTTCGCCGATCTCCAGGATCTTGGCGTCGCGATAGTGCCGAGAGACGGGGGTCTCGTCCATGAACCCGTAGCCGCCGAAGATCTGCGTCGCCGACCTTGTCGCGGTGATCGCTGCCTCGGTGGCGAACAACTTTGCCGTCGCCGCCTCGGTCTTGAACGGCTGCCCGGTGTCGCGCAACCACGCCGCGTGGTACACGAGC
>JACDBJ010000201.1 GCA_013695005.1 Pseudonocardiales bacterium | reverse complement strand
GCCCGCAGGAGACCCAACTGGTCGGCGGGTGCGTCCTCACGGGCGCCGAACGGCACGGTGGAGCACAGATGGACCGTCATCACGCTGGCTCGGCCGGCCGAGAACGTGGCCCGCAGCGTCGCCAGATCAGCGGGCGTGCGAACGATCGGCGCCCCGCGATACGCGGGGTACACCTCGGTCGCCCCGGCCTCCAGCAGGAGCAGGGCGAGACGGGCAAGGCCCTGCCCCAGGAGCCCCTTGTCGCGTCGCGTCAGGCGATAGGTGACGAGCGGGTCGCGCAGCCCGGGCAGTGCAACGACGCGCCCGCGACCCTGGCTGGTGATGGCGGCGTAGTACACGGCCATGCGCCGCCAGTCGGTCACCGCTTCGCCGAACCGGCCCCACGAGTCACTGAGCGCCAAGGCGACGAGCCCGGGGTTCGAGGCCGAACCGCCGAACGACAGGTCCGGCGCGAACTCCTTGACCTGGTGGACCGGCACGTCGTCGGGCACGTTGACGGCGTCGGGGAAGCGCGCCGTCAGCTTGACTGTCGGGTGCACGGCGAGACTGCGCCCGATCGCCCGCCGCAGCCCTGACCGTTGCAGCAGGGCAGGCGTTTGGATCGCGCCGCCGCACACGAAGACGTCGCGAAAGTCGATCGTCCCGTGCTCCCCGTCGTCGGCGGTCACCTCGGCGCGCGCGGCTCGGCGACCGTCGAAGATGAGGCGGTCGACGCGGTGGCCGGTGAGCAGACGACCGCCCGCCGCCGTCGCCCGCGGCAGGTATGTCTCGGTCATGCTGCGACGCCGGCCCTGGCGGGCATCCGGACCGTCCGAATAGTCCATCCACCGCGGGCTCTCGTCGTGCTGCCAGCCGAGCGCCGCCGCCCCGCGCCGCAGCAGCTCGCTGGCCGGGATCTGCGCTCCCGGCACCGTCTGCACAGACAGCTCCTTCTCCACCTCGTCGCAGATCGAGTACAGCTCGACCATTTCGTCGCTGGAGCAGCCCCACCGGGTGAGCACGTCCTCGGGCGGGCGGCGATAGAGGCCGCTGTTGACCTCCGTCCCGCCGCCGGCGCAGCACCCCTCCGTGTAGGTGATCGTCGGCAAGCCGAGGGCGGGCGTGACACCACCGGCCCGGTACTGGCGGTCCATCTGGGCCAGTGAGAACGGCACCACGTCGCCCTGGTGGACCATCGGGCCTTCTTCCAGCACGACGACGTCGTGTCCGGCCTCCGCCACCAACGCCGCGGTCGGCGCCCCGCCTGCGCCCGAGCCGACGACGAGGACATCGGCGTTCAGCCGCAGCCCGGTCACGAGGGCCCCCGCTCGTCCGGTCGCGGCGCCCGAGCCGGGCCGCCGTCGCGCAGCGTGTCGGGCCACGTCTCCCACACGTAGGCGAACGTCAGCGAGCGGACCAGACGGACGTATTCGCCGAGCACGGGAAGCGGTCGTCGCGCCGCAAAGCCCGCCATCCGCGTCGTCCCGACGACCCGGCCGAGCGCGCCGACCGCGGCGGCGACGAGACCGACGCCGAGGCGCAGCGGTGACGGCAGCAGCTGGATGCGCCGTCCGGTGAATGTCACCACCTCCAGGCGACGGTCCACTGGCAAGCTAGGCAGGT
This sequence comes from Pseudonocardiales bacterium, assembly GCA_013695005.1. Classification (GTDB taxonomy): domain Bacteria; phylum Actinomycetota; class Actinomycetes; order Mycobacteriales; family Pseudonocardiaceae; genus Pseudonocardia. The sequence continues at coordinate 1,351 of JACDBJ010000201.1, read as the reverse complement.
CGAAGGCGATGAGTCGGTCACTGAACTTGGCAATAGCGCCAGCAGGCGGGAACGTCGGCATGGCGATGGGCGAGCTTAGAGGGCGGCCGCGTGGCTCTCGGGCGCGTCGTTTGGCCCTGGCCGCCCTGGTGCTCGGTAGCTTCAGGTGCTGTGCATGGCGGGGGGGACGCGATCGATGAGCAGACCATCGAGTCGCTCGTCGCCGCCATCAGTGCACGCGGGGTGCGGCGGGTCCACGTGCTCGCGTGGCGCGATCTCGACGACCCCGAAGCAGGTGGCTCAGAGGTCCACGCCGACGAGTTCATGCGCCGCTGGGCAGCGGCTGGGCTGGACATCGTGCACCGCACGTCGGCCGCCACCGGACTGCCGGCCGAAGACTGCCGTCACGGGTACTCCGTCGTTCGGCGCGGCAGCCGGTACTCGGTGTTCCCCCGCGCCATCGCGGCAGAGCTGACGGGGCGGATGGGCCGCTCAGACGCCCTGATCGAGGTGTGGAACGGGGTGCCGTGGTTCTCGCCCGTGTGGTACCGACGACCGCACATGATGATCCTCCACCACGTCCACGGGCCGATGTGGGATCAGCTTATGCCACCACCGCTGGCCGGCGCAGGGCGCTTCCTCGAGGCCCGTTTGGCGCCTCCCTTCTACCGCCGCACCGAGACGGTGACTCCCTCGGCAGCGACCCGCGAGGAGCTGGTGCAGCTGGGGTTCCGTCCGGAGCGGGTGACCGCAGTGGACAACGGCGTCGATCCCTTCTTCTCACCGGGAGGCGCCCGCACGCCGTACCCGTCGATCGTCGCCGTCGCCCGCATGGCTCCGGTCAAACGCTTCGGCCTGCTGCTCGAAGCGGCACTGGCGGCACGGGCGCGGGTGCCCGAGCTACGCGTCCGCCTCGTCGGCGATGGACCGGAGCGTCGGGCGCTCGCGCGCTGGGTCGCCGAGCACGGAGCCCACGGCTGGATCGAGCTGACGGGCCACCTGGGACGCGAGGAGCTGCGCGACGAGTATCGCCGGGCCTGGGTCGTGGCCAGCGCGTCGCTGGCCGAGGGTTGGGGGCTCTCACTCAGCGAGGGCGCCGCCTGCGGCACCCCGGCAGTTGCGACGGACGTCCGCGGCCATCGCTGCTCCGTCGTGGATGGATCGACGGGCCTCCTGGCGCCCCCCGAGCGTTTGCACGCGGCGCTCGTTGCAGTGCTCACGGACGACGCGCTGCGCACCAGGCTGGCGACGGACCCGAAGTTCCGCGCCGAGAACCTGATGATCGTCGACCTGCTCCGCAACGACCTGTCGATGGTCTGCGTGCCCGGGACGGTGACCGTGCCGGCCCTGATGGAGGTCGAGTCCTACGAGA
>JACDBJ010000169.1 GCA_013695005.1 Pseudonocardiales bacterium | reverse complement strand
GGTCAACCTGATCCTGATGGCGCTGGTAGCGGCCGACTGCCTCGTCGAGCGGACCCGCTGGCCGCGAGGGCTGCTGATCGGGATCGCCGCCGCGATCAAGCTGACCCCCGCGGTGTTCGTCCTGTTCTTCCTGCTGCGGCGCGACACCCGGGCGGCGGTGGTCACCGTCACCGCAGCCGCGGCGGCGACGGCGCTCGGGTTCCTGGTGAGTACGTCGGCGTCGGTGCAGTACTGGTTCGGCGGGCTCGGCGGCGCGTCCGGCCTCAGCGGGTCGCCGTTCCACAAGAACCAGGCCCTGCTCCCCGCGCTGGTCCGCCTGGAGATCCCCACCCCGCTACGGACGCTGCTCTGGCTGGCGCTGTGCGTCGGGGTGCTGGCGCTCGCGGTGCCGGTGATCCGCCGCGCGGACGCCGAGATCGCCCTGCTCGCGGTCGCGGCGGTGGCGCTGCTCGTCTCGCCGACGTCGTGGTCGCACCACTGGGTGTGGGCGGCTCCGGCGCTGCTCGTCCTGATCGTGCACGCGGTGCGGCGGCGGTCGGCTGGCTGGGCGCTCGCCGCGCTCGTGGCCGGCGTGGCCTTCTACCTCGCCCCGCACATCGACCTGCCCGCCGAGGCAAACCGCGAGCTGGACTGGACACCGCTGCAGCACCTGTTCGGCAACACCTACGTGCTCCTCGCGCTGCTCGGGCTCGTAGTGCTGCGGCTCACCGTCCACAAGTTGGACCCGGGATCGACCACTGAGCAGTCGATCCCCTCCCGAACTCGTCAGTGACCGAGCTGCGCAGAACGTTCAACGAGGACGCCGAGCTCGCCTCATCCGGCGGCGTTTCAGCCAAAGCGTCCATGCGCTCGTGCGCGGCATGGAGTGTCGATGCCGATGCCGATGCCGAAGGTCGCACTGAGTGCATCGGCGCCCCGGCGGGGTCATTAACGCGCCTGGGATGACGGGGTGGCCGCAGATCGCCGAGTAGACGCTGCCTCGCCCAGCCGCCACCAGGCCGTCCTCGGAGATGGCGTGCTCGCATCCGTCGCTCGCGCAGGTGATCCATATAACGGGTGCTGATCCTTGGAAGGCGGGGCCGGTGGCGGCCGGCGGGGTCATCGCCACCGGCCCTGCCGGCTTGGTGGGAGCGACGCGGTGGGCTTGACGATCACGATCAGGCAGCCGGTCTCGGCGACGTCGGTGGTGACGTCGACGACGGGATGATCGTGGCCGGCCCAGCACTGGCCCGTGTGCTCCCACGGCACGGGTGGGGTGGCGTCGGGGTGGTTGGCGGCGTGCCCGCGGCCGTGCCAGCCGCCTGGTACGCGTACGCGGCGGAGGTGGTGGGGATCGACGCCAAGTAGGGCTACTGCCTGGACGCGTAGTCCGGGCTCCGGGTCAGAGCACGGGTGCCAATGCCGGCCAGTTGATGCATCGAGTGGCCGGTGGCATCGGCAGATCGATCCGGCCGGATCTGGCCCGTTGACCAGCTCGTTCGAGGTCATGTCAGCGGACGCTAAGGCTCTTCAGCGATCACCAGTTGTACAGTTTGTGTGACCGTGCTGGTACCCCCCGTGACCCAGGAATCAGGTGAGGTGAGCCGCGCGATGTCCGACGCAAGAGCGATCGGCCGCCGGGTGCGGTACTGGCGTCAGCGCCGCAACCTCGGTCGCAAGCAGTTCGCTGACATGGTCGAGCGCTCCGTGTCATGGATCGACAAGATCGAGAACGGTGAGCGCAATCTGCTGCGCCTACCCATGCTGGAGCGAGTTGCGGCAGCGCTGGCGATTGATCCAACTGTGCTGACGGACGCGCAAGTGGCGAGTTCAGCGGCCCAGTGCGCTGACGGCGTTGAGGTCCAATCGATCAAGCAGGCTCTTGGTCGCTACCCGATGCTTTCCGCCGATTATGGTCACGGCCGCGCCGTCACCAACGCGCAAGTCGAACGCCAGTTGAGTTATGCCGGCCAAGCCTGGTTGTCGTCGCACTTCGCGGTCGTGGCTGGCGTGCTCCCATCGCTGATCGAGGATGCCCAACGGCTGGTTGCCGAGTCAGAGGAGGATGTTCGCCGCCAGGCGCACCGAGCGTTGGTGATGGCTTATCGGCTGGCGTGCTCGATGCTTCTGAAGTACGACTCGACGGAGATCGGCTGGTTGGCGGCTGACCGTGCGCTCTACACGGCGCAGAGCAGCCAAGACGAGATCGCCCTGGCACGGGCCACGCGGAGCGTTGCGCGAGCGATGAGTCATACGGGCCAACTCGACGCCGCCGTCACCGTGTCGATCGACATGGCGGAGCGGTTGCGGCCGCGGTTGAACGACGACGACCGTGATGCCATGCCGCTGTTCGGCATGTTGCTGCTCAGCGCCGAGATCGCCGCCGCCAAACGCGATGATGCCGGCTTGGCAGAGGCGCTGCACGAGGACGCCAGCACGAAGGCGGAACGCCTCGGACCCGCTCACCGCGGGCATCACACGATCTTCGGTCCCGCCAATGTGGGCGCCCACCGAGTCGCCGCGCTGGTCAGGCTCCGTCAGGGCGACGCGGCGGTGCGATACGCGCAACGGCTCGATCCCGCGATGGTTAACGCGATGCCTGTCGAACGTCGTGCCAACCTCCTGCTCGACCTCACCGATGCGCACACGCAGATCGGCCGCTATGACGCGGCCATCCGGGCTCTGATCCAGGCCGACCGTCTAGCACCAGAAGAGGTTCGTTGCCGCCCGCTGGCGCGGCGCCTCATCGTCGGTTTGCTCTCAACCAGGCCTGGTGGCCGTCACGATGGACTGCGCCATGTGGCGCAGTTAGCCGGGGTCGCGGCGTGACGAAGCCGGAGTCAAGCCGCGTGCTGTATCTGGTGGCCTGTGGCGCGGGGCCAGCGCGACGAACTGAGGTGTTCGTCAAGCTGGCGCACGCCGAGGGCTGGGACGTCTGCTGCACCGCTACGCCCGCTGCGATCCGGTATTTCCTCGACCTCGACTCCCTCGAGAGGCTCACCGGCCACCAGGTGCG
>JACDBJ010000166.1 GCA_013695005.1 Pseudonocardiales bacterium | reverse complement strand
GCTGCGCGTCGAGTCCGGCGGCCCTCGGCTCTGGACCGGCTCATTGCACACCCCCGGGCCGCTCGCCGCCTGGCTGGCCGAGCACGGTGGGCCGATCCGCTACGCCTACACCGCCGCGCCGTGGCCGCTGTCGGCGTACCGCACGCCCTACGCGGACACGCCAGGCAGCGTTGAGATGCCCAGTGCCGGCCGGGCGCTGACCAGGCGGTTGCGGCGAGCGCTCACCGCGCGCGGGGTCCAGGTCGCGTGCCTGGTGCTGCATACCGGGGTGTCCTCACCGGAGGCCGGCGAGGCACCCTTTGCGGAGTGGTTCGAGGTGCCGGAATGCACCGCGAGCGCGGTCACCGCAGCCCGCCGCGAGGGCCGTCGGGTGATCGCGGTCGGGACGACGGTGGTGCGGGCGCTGGAGTCGGCGGCTCGCGGCGGCGCGGTGCGCCCGACCGCTGGCTGGACCGAGCTGATCGTCACACCGGCGCGGGGCGTGAGCGTGATCGACGGGCTGCTCACCGGCTGGCACGAGCCCGCCGCATCCCATCTGCAGCTGCTCGCGGCGGTCGCCGACACCGAGCTGCTGGACGCCTCCTACGCCGAGGCCCTGCGCGCCGGCTACCGCTGGCACGAGTTCGGCGACCTGCACCTCATCCTGCCCCGCTGAGCGGCCTTTGCTCTGCACACTCCCACGCACCACCCCCGGTCGCGACCCTGCCGACGCTCTGCGCGCGCTGAATGTGGTCGTCGCGCGTCCCAGGGAGCCTGCGGAGACCACAGCCGCCGCGCGAAGCTACGTCGCTCCCGGCCGCCGCCTCGACGGGTGGTGCGTGGGAGTGAGCAGAGCAAAGGGGCGCGCAGCGGGCATCACCCGAGGCCGGTCTCCGAGCCGAACACTCCGCACTCATGACGCTTTTCTTGCTCCCAGCGGATGTCTTGTCACACAAGTGGCGGCGCGACGCGGCGGTGGCTGCGGCACGATAGGCCGATGGCCAGGTGGACCGATGTCGTCAGTTCCGCGCCGGAGTTCGCCGCCACCGTCCAGCGGATCTTCGACGCCAACAGGCACAAGACAATCGCGACGCTGCGCGTCGACGGCGCACCGCGGATCAGCGGCATCGAGGCGGAGTTCAAGGGCGGCGAGCTGACGTTCGGCTCGATGCCTGGCGCGCGCAAGGGCGCTGACCTGCGGCGAGACCGCCGGTTCGCACTGCACAGCGCGTCGGTCGACCCTCCCGAGGGCGACCCGAGCGGCTGGCAGGGTGACGCGAAGATCAGCGGCAGGGCGGTTCCCACCAAGAGCCGGCACGCGGACATGTTCCGCGCCGACATCGCCGAGGTCGTCCTCACCCGCGTCGGCACGCCGGCGGACCACCTCGTGATCCAACTCTGGCGGCCAGGCCGAGAAATCACCGTCACTCGTCGGTGAGGTGTCGATTTCACCTCCAGCCGTTCGTCGTCATGATGGGCGCGCGCTCCCGAGCCGCCCAGACCGGCCGACACAGATGGAGGTCACCATGCGGTACCTGTTGTTGATCTACACCGAGGAGTCCAGCGAGATGCCGCCCCAGGACGAGCTGGACAAGGTCATGGGGGAGTACTGGGCGTACGAGAAGGCCGTCGGCGAGGCAGGCGTCAAACAGGCCGGCGAGGCGTTGGCTCCCTCGGCGTCCGCTACCTCGCTGCGGGTCAAGGAGGACGGCGAGCGAGTCGTCACCGACGGCCCGTTCGCCGAGACGCGCGAGGTGCTCGGCGGGTTCTACCTCGTCGACGTCCCCGACCTCGACGCCGCGATCGACTGGGCCGCGAAATGCCCCGGCGCCAAGTACGGGACCATGGAGATCCGGCCGATCATGGAGTTCGACCCCCCGCCTGGTAACTGATCGTGAGCGAGCGGGCAGCCGGCTCCGTCGAGGCCGTGTTCCGGGAGGAATGGGGTCGGCTGCTCGCCACGCTCGCCCGGCAGTTCGGCGACCTGGACCTGGCCGAGGAGGTCGCCTCCGACGCCATCGCCACAGCTGTGCATCGCTGGCCGCTCGACGCGAGGCGCAGACCGCGCTGACCCTGCGCTGCCTCGCGGGGCTCAGCACGTTCCTCCGTCGCCGTTTGGCCGAGGTCGATGGCTGACTCAGCGGAGAATTCAGAGCCCGAGGTGTAACAACAAGGCGGCGTCCAGCTCGGTGAGCAGCCGCGGCGGCAGCGCGCCGACCTGGCGACCGACCCGCGACACCGCAACCGCCCGCACCTGCTCGGCCTGCGCCTTGGAATCGTGTCGCAGGCCGCACTGACTCGCCGGGAGCAGGACCTGAAAGGGGTAGACGCGCACCGTGTTGGTGGTCATTGGCACTACGGTCAGCACACCGCGCCCCGTACGTTCGGCGGCTGCGTTGGCGCCATTGTTGCTGACGATCACCGCCGGCCGTTGCTTGTCCGCCTCCGAGCCCAGCGCCGGATCGAGGTTGACGATCCGGATCTCGCCCCGGCGCATCAGCGCTGGTCGACGCCGTCGGCGACGACGGCCTCCCACAGCTCGGAGTCCGGGTCAGCCGACCACTCGTCGGTGGCCTCGGCATAAGCGTCGGCAAGTACTTCGGCGCGGAGCAGGGCGACGGCCTGCGCCACGGCGGCCGATCGGGATGGCACCCCGTGCTCGGTGGCATAGGCGTCGAGGAACTCGACGTCCTGCTCGCCCAGGCTGACACTCACCTTCATACCTCCGATACTACCCATTGCCCCACTCCGTTACTACCTCAACCGTCGGGACCAGATCGACCACTGGCTGGTCGATTCCGAGCCCGCTCCACAATGTGCGCATGCACTACGCCGAGCACGTGATGGACCTCGTCGGGCACACGCCGCTGGTCAGGCTCGGCGCGCTCGCGCCTGCCCCGAGCGCCCTCGTGCTCGCGAAGCTGGAGTACCTCAACCCCGGCGGCAGCGTGAAGGACCGGATCGCGCTGGCGATGATCGAGGCGGCCGAGGCGTCCGGTGAGCTTCGCCCCGGCGGCACCATCGTCGAGCCGACCTCGGGCAACACCGGTGTCGGCCTGGTGATGGCCGCCCAGCGGCGCGGATACCGGTGCATGTTCGTCTGCCCGGACAAGGTCGGCGTGGACAAGCTCAACGTGCTGCGGGCGCTCGGCGCCGAGGTCGTGATGTGCCCGACGGCCGTACCGCCCGACCACCCGGACTCCTACTACTCGGTCTCGGACCGGCTGGCCCGAGAGATCGACGGCGCCTGGAAGCCCAACCAGTACGCCAACCCGGAGAACCCCGCGTCGCACTACCGCAGCACCGGCCCCGAGGTCTGGAAGCAGACCGACGGCCGGGTCACGCACTTCGTGGCCGGCATCGGCACCGGCGGCACGATCAGCGGCGCCGGCCGCTACCTGAAGGAGGTGTCCGGGGGCGGGGTGAAGATCGTCGGCGCCGACCCGGAGGGCTCGGTGTACAGCGGCGGCAGCGGCCGGCCGTACCTCGTTGAGGGCGTCGGAGAGGACTTCTGGCCGGCCACCTACGACCGGGAGGTCTGCGACGAGATCATCGCGGTGTCCGACGCCGACTCGTTCGCCACCACCCGGCGGCTCGCGCGCGAGGAGGCACTGCTGGTCGGCGGCTCGTGCGGGATGGCTGCCGCGGCGGCTCTGCAGGTCGCGCAGCGGGAAGGCTCCGACGCGGTGATCGTCGTGCTGCTGCCCGACGGCGGGCGCGGCTACCTGGGCAAGGTCT
>JACDBJ010000342.1 GCA_013695005.1 Pseudonocardiales bacterium | reverse complement strand
GCGCCGAGCCGCCAGGACGCAACGCCGACGTCGTAGGCGTCCAACCGGGCCAGCACGCCGTCGCGGGGTGCGGTGACCGTCTCCACGGTCCGCGCCACCGGCAGCTCGGCGTCCGGGTCGCCGCCCTGGGCCTCGATCATCTCCCGCCACTTCTCGTACGCGGCGCCGGAGGCGAGCACCTGCGCGGGGTCGATGTCGCCCAGCCCGGCGAGCGTGAGCATCTCGCGCGCAAGCGTCAGCGTCAGCTCGACGACATCCGACGGGCCGCCGCCGCGGAGCACCTCGACCGACTCCGCCACCTCGAGCGCGTTGCCCACGGCCCGGCCCAACGGCACCGACATGTCGGTCAGCACGGCGGTGGTCGCCACGCCGTGCGCCTGGCCGATCGCGACCATCGCCTCGGCCAGCTCGCGCGCTCGCTCGGGCGTCTTCATGAACGCCCCGGAGCCCGACTTCACGTCGAGCACCAGCCCGTCGGCCCCCTCGGCGATCTTCTTGCTCATGATCGAGCTCGCGATCAGCGGGATGGACTCCACCGTGCCGGTCACGTCGCGCAGCGCGTAGAGCTTGCGGTCGGCGGGGGCGAGGGTGGGCGTGGTGGCGCAGACGACCGCGCCGACCCGCTCCAGCTGCGTGGTGATCTCCTGCACGGACAGCTCGGCACGCCACCCCGGAATCGACTCCAGCTTGTCCAGCGTGCCGCCGGTGTGCCCGAGGCCGCGGCCGGACAGCTGCGGCACGGCGGCGCCGCAGGCCGCCACCAACGGCGCGAGCGGCAAGGTGATCTTGTCGCCGACGCCGCCGGTGGAGTGCTTGTCCACCAGCGGCCGGCCGCCGGTCCCGAGCCGCAGCCGCTCTCCCGAGTCGATCATCGCCTGGGTCCAGCGGGCCGTCTCGGCGGCGTCCATGCCGTTGAGCAGGATCGCCATGGCCAGCGCCGCCATCTGCTCGTCCGCGACCTCGTCGCGGGTGTACGCGGCCACCACCCAGTCGATCTGCTCGTCGGACAGCCGCCCGCCGTCCCGCTTGGCGATGACGACATCCATGAAACCGACGCTCACGGCAGGTCACCGGGCCCGAAGGCGTCGGGCAGCACCTCGCTCATCGGGCGCACCCCGCTCGGGGTATCCACCAGACAGTCCGGCCCGCCGAGCTCGTAGAGCACCTGCCGGCAGCGCCCGCACGGCATCAGCAGCTCCCCAGTACCCGAGCGGCAGGCCACCGCGACGAACCGGCCGCCACCGGTGAGCCGCAGTTGGCCGGCCATCGTGGTCTCGGCGCACAGCCCCAGACCGTAGGAGGCGTTCTCCACGTTGCACCCGGTGACCATCCGGCCGTCGTCGCACAGCGCCGCAGCGCCGACGCTCAGCCCCGAGTACGGCGCGTACGCGTGTCCAGCCGTCTGCACCGCGGCGTCCCGCAGCGCCGGCCAGTCAACGGGCGGGGTCAACCCTCAGCCACCCTCGCCGCGGCGATACCCCAGGCCGTCGGCGGCCGGTGGTCTCAGCCGTTGTGCGGCGATCGCGAGCACGAGCAGCGTCACGAGCTGCGGGGCGTACGCCGCCAGCTCGCGCGGCACAGTGTCCGTGGTGATGTAGAGCAGGTACACCAGCAGCCCTGCGCCGAGCGCGGCGGCCGCCGCGACCCACCGCCGCCGTGCCAGCCACCAGACCGCGACCGCCACCGCCAGCAGTGAGCCGCCGTAGAGCAGCGCGTGCACTGCCTCGCCGCCGGCACGTAGCTGCAGCCCGTCCACGAAGCCGAACAGCGCCGCGCCGGCCAGCGTCCCCGCAGGCCGCCAGTTGCCGAAGATCATCGCCGCGAGCCCGATGTAGCCGCGGCCACCGGTCTGGCCCTCCAGGTAACCGAGCTGACCGGGGAAGAGCACCAGCGCGGCCCCACCCATCCCGGCCAGCCCGCCGGAGATGATCACTGCGGCGTACTTGTAGGCGTACACCCCGATGCCGAGGGACTCCGCGGCGTACGGGTTCTCGCCGGTCGAGCGCAGGCGCAGCCCGAACGAGGTGCGCCAGAGCACGTAGTAGCTCAAGGGGACGAGCAGCAACGACAGGATCACCAGCGGACTCAGGCCGGTCAGCACACCGCGCAGCAGCCCGCCGAAATCGGACAGGATCGGGATCCGCTGCTCCTCCAGCGCGCCGAACCAGTCCGCCAGCGGCTGCACGGAGTAGCTGTCGAAGCCTTCTACCCGCGGCGACGACCTCGGGTTCCTGCTGATCGGCTCGAAGATCAACGCCGAGAGGTACTGCGTCACGCCGGCGCCGAGCAGTGTGATCGCGACACCGGAGATGATGTGGTTGACGTTGAACGTCACGGTCGCCACCGCGTGCAGCGCACCGCCGAGGGCGCCGAACACGATGCCGCCGACCAGGCCGGCCCACGGCCCCCAGTTGTAGCCGGCGAACGCCGCGCCCCAGGTCCCGAGGATCATCATGCCCTCGAGACCGATGTTGATCACGCCGGCGCGTTCGGACCACAGCCCGCCGAGCCCGGCGAGCAGGATCGGCAGCATCAGCCCGACCGCGGCCTGTGTCGTGCCGGAGGACGTCAGCTCGTTCTGCCCGGTGAGCGTCGCCGTCAGCGCCAGCGCAAACATCGCGATGCCGACCGTGATCATGGCCGTGGCCCACCGCGGCATCCGTCGCCCGCGGCCGGCCGGCTCGGGCCGTGCCGACTCCGGCGGTGCGGTGAGGCCGATGGTCACGACCGCACCGACCCTTCCTCGGCCTGGGCTGCGGGTCCGCCGCCGGGGTCTGCGTCGGCTGGGGCCAGCTCGGCGGCGACCCTGCGCTGCTCGGCGGCGAGGTCCCAACGCCGGACGATCTCGTAGGCCACGACGACCGACAGCACGATCGAGCCCTGCATGATGAGCACGATTTCGCGCGGGATGCCGACGTTGTCCAGCGCAAGCCCCGCCTTGTCCAGGAAAGCCCACAGCACCGCACCGAACGCGATGCCGACCGGGTGGTTGCGGCCCAGCAGCGCGATGGCGATGCCGGTGAACCCGTAACCGGCCGGCGAGGTGAGCGTGTACGCCATGTCACGGCCCAGCAGCTCGGGCAGCCCGGCCAGCCCGGCCACCGCCCCGGACATCAGCAGCGCAATGATCACCATGCGCCGCGCGTTCACTCCACCAGCGGTGGCCGCCGTCGAGGAGATGCCGGATGCCTTGAGCTCGAAGCCGAACCGGGTCCGACCGAGCAGGAACCAGTAGCCGACGCCCAACGCAGCCGAGACCAGCACCATGCCGAAGACCGTGCCGCCGCCACCGAGGCTGATGCCGGGGAACGCCCCGCTCGGCGCGATCGGCTGCGTGGAGATGTTGTTGCCCTGCAGCACGCCGAACGTGTCGTCGCGGATCAGGTAGGCGATCAGCCCGATCGCGATGAAGTTCAGCATGATCGTCGAGATGACCTCGCTGACGCCCCGGTAGGCCAGCAGGACCGCGGCGATACCCGCCCATGCCGCTCCGACCACCGCGGCGACCAGGAAGATCACGATCACGTGCAGCACCGGCGGCAGCGTCAGCATCCCGCCGACGATGGCCGCGACGCATGCTGCGAGGCGGAACTGGCCCTCGACGCCGATGTTGAACAGGTTCATCTGGAACCCGATCGCTACGGCCAGCGCCGCGAGGTAGTACACCGCCGCGGAGTTGACGATGTCGACCGCCGTCGTGCCCTCGCCGACCTGGGTGACCATCGCGCTCAGCGCCGTCGCGGGCGAGCCACCGCTGATCAGCACGACCACCACGCACAACAGCACGGCGAACACGATCGCCAGCGCGGGTGGCAGCAGCCGGCCCCGAAGCGCGGCGACCGTCATGCCGCAGCGCCTGCCCCGGTCATGGCCGCCCCGAGCTCCTCGGGCGTGACGGTGGACGGGTCCGCATCGGCGACGATCCGGCCGCGCAGCATGACCTTGATCGAGTCGGACAGTCCGATCAGCTCATCGAGGTCGGCGGAGATCAGCAGCACCGCAAGCCCGGCGGCCCTCGCGTCGCGGATCACGTCCCAGATGCCGGCCTGGGCGCCGACGTCCACCCCGCGGGTCGGGTGCGAGGCGATGAGCAGCCCCGGCTGACCAGACAGCTCGCGGCCGACGACGAGCTTCTGCTGGTTGCCACCGGACAGCGCGGCCACCAGCACGTCGCAGCTCGGCGTGCGGACGTCGAACTCCTCGATGATTCGCAGGGTGTCCTTACGGGTGGCGTTGGTGTCGATCAGCCAGCCGCGGGCCACCGGCGGACGGCTCTGGTAGCCGAGGATGCGGTTGGTCCACAGCGACTGCGGGGCGAGCAGCCCGTGCCGGGTGCGGTCCTCGGGGATGTAGCCGATGCCCTTCTCCCTGCGCTCCAGGGTCGTCGCCTTCGTCAGGTCCTTGCGAACGAGCTGCAGCTGTCCCGAGGTCGACTTGCGCATGCCCATGATCGTCTCGACGAGCTCAGTCTGGCCGTTGCCCTCGACGCCGGCGATGCCGAGCACCTCGCCGGCGTGCACGACGAGGTCGACACCGTCGAGCAGCATCCGCTCGCCACCCTCGGCGGCCAGCGTGAGCCCCTGGACGCGCAGCACCTCGCGATCGGTGACCGTCGAGTTGCGGGTCTCGGGCGTCGGCAGCTCGCTGCCGACCATCATCTCGGCGAGCTGGCGGCTGGTGACTTCCTTGGCGTCGACCGTGCCGACAGTGCGCCCGCGGCGAATCACCGTGACCGAGTCGGCGATCGTGCGCACCTCGTCGAGCTTGTGCGAGATGAACAGGAACGTGTAACCGTCTGCGCGCATCCGGCGCACGGTGTCGAAGAGGTTCGCTACCTCCTGCGGGACGAGCACCGCGGTCGGCTCGTCGAGGATCACCGTGCGCGCGCCGCGGTAGAGCACCTTGAGGATCTCCACCCGCTGCCGGTCGGCGACTCCGAGCTGCTCCAGCAGGACGTCGGGCCCCGCGGCGAGCCCGACCGTGCCGGCGAGCTCGGCGATGCGCGCCTTGGCGCGGGCACCGATGCCCGCGACGTTCTCCGCGCCGAGCACGACGTTCTCCGCCACGGTCAGGTTGTCGGCCAGCATGAAGTGCTGGTGCACCATGCCGATGCCGGCCTTGATCGCGTCAGCAGGCGAGCGGAAGCGCACCTCGGTGCCGTCCACCTTGATCGTGCCCTCATCGGGCTGCTGGAGCCCGTAGAGGATCTTCATCAGGGTGGACTTGCCGGCCCCGTTCTCGCCGCACAACGCGTGCACCTCGCCGGATCGCACGGCGAGGTGCACGTCGTCGTTGGCGACAACGCCGGGAAACCGCTTGGTGATCCCGACGAGCTCGACCGCGTCCTGGGATGTCACAAGCCGGTCACTTACGGCGTTGTCTTGACCGTGATCTGGCCACCCACGATCTGTGCCTTGTATGCGTCGAGCTTGGACGTGATGTCGTTGATGAAGCCGCCGCTGGTGGAGTAGCCGACGCCGTCAGCCTTCAGGTCGAACACCTTCGGCAGGCCGGCGAGGTTGTTCGACGCCACCGCGGAGATGTAGTTGTAGACCGCCACGTCGACTCGCTTGAGCATCGAGGTCAGGATGATGTTCTTCGACGCGGCCACCGGCGGCTGGTTGTACTGGTCGGAGTCGACGCCGATGCCCCACTTGCGCTTGTCCGCGGTGTTGGCCGCGTTGATGGCCTCGAACACGCCGTTCCCGGACAGGCCCGCCGCGTGGTAGATCACGTCGGCCCCTGCGTCCAGCTCACCCTTGGCGGCCACGTTCCCCTTGGCCGGGTCGGTGAACCCGGTGAAGTCGCCGGCCGGGGTCAGGTACCGCGACGTGATCTTGATGTCCGGCGCGACCGCCTTGGCACCCTGGATGTAACCGGCCTCGAACTTCTTGATCAACGGCACTTCGACGCCACCGACGAAGCCGATATGGCAGGCCTGGGTCTTGTACGCGGCTGCCGCGCCGACCAGGAACGAACCCTGCTCCTCAGCGAACACCAACGGCTGGACGTTGGCCGCACCTTCGACCGCACCATCGATGATCCCGAACTGGACGTTCGGGCTTTCCTTCGCCACCGTCGTGAGCGCGGGGACGTACCGGAACCCGATCGCGATGATCGGGTTGTAGCCCTCCGCGACGAGCTGGCGCAGCCGGCCCGCGGCGGAGGCCTCGCTCTCGCCCGCGGCAGCCGACAGCTCCTTGGTCTGGGTGATGCCGAGGTCGGCCTTGGCCTTGTC
>JACDBJ010000099.1 GCA_013695005.1 Pseudonocardiales bacterium | reverse complement strand
GTGCTGCCGCCCCCACCAGCGGTCGTGGTCGAGCCGCTGCAGCCCATTGCGACCAGCAGGACGGCCAAGGCCGTCGCCAGTACGGCGAGCAGTCGCGATGCGGTTGTCCGGGCGACTCGAGTCATCGTGTGCCTTCCTTAAGAGAACTTGAGGGTGTCCGGCTTGACCGCGGCGTCTACTCCGATGAAGGAGACGGGCACCGGGTACTGGCCCAACACGAAGTTGAGAATCGCTGCGTGCTGTGCCTCCACCGGTTGGATCGTAGCGGCGACGGTAATCCCGCCCGCGTCGTCCACGTTGGCCGTCGCGAACGTGTAGGTCTGCGCCGCGGCGTCCTCAAGCCCCAGTGCGATCTTGGCCGCGTCGGCGACCGACTTCGCCGCCATCAGCATGGCGACCTGATCGGCGGTGATGGTCAGCGGTGCGTCCAGCACAGGCGGCTTGCCCGCCTTGGTCAGCACCGAGTTCCAGCCGATGGCGTGGTCGGCGTGCTGCTTCTGCGCGGCGGTCACGAACTCCGCCACGGCGGGCGGGACGGCACCGAGCTCTCCGGCACCGGCCTTCTTCAGGGCCAGCCCGTACGCGCTCACGGCCAGGTTCTCCAGTGCGGCCGCCAGGGCGACCACCTTGAGGTCGCCGGTGTAGGTGTTGGCGTCGGCCCTCGCCACCGTGCTCGGGCTGGTGGTGGTCGCGCTGGTGGAGCACGCGGCAACCGTGCCGAGGGTGACTGCCCCGGCCGCGCCGAGGAAGAAGGTCCGGCGTGTGGACGGTTTGCGCACCACGTTCACCATGTTCGCGGCGAACTCGTCGAGCACCTTCTGCACGACCGGGAACGTCGAGTCGTGCAGATCCTCGAGGTCGCGGGTCATGGATCGCAGCTCGTGCTCGCTGATCTGCATCTCGCCGGACTCGGTGTTCCTGCGGCCACGTCGCCCGCGGTTCACTTGACGGCACCTTCCTCAACGGGAGCGGCCATGTCGGTCTTGAAGAACGCGTCCGGGAAACCGATCTTGCCGGCCGCTCCGGGCAGCTTGGCCACGTCCGGCGGGAGCGCGATCAGCGATGGTGTCGGCAACAGGGCTTGCACGGCCGTCAGGATCGCCAGGTGCTGTGCCTCGACGCCGGCCACGCTGGAGAAGAGCTGGCGTAGCTCCTTGGTGGTGACCTGACTGACGTTCTTGACATAGGTCTGGGTCGCGATGGTCTCTAGCTTGATGGCCAAGCCCACGACGTCCCCTGCGCCCTTGATCCCCGGCACTGCGTCGAGGACGACCTTCTCGTAGGTCGGTGCGTTGCCGGTCTGCTCCTTACCACCGAGCTTCGTGGCGGCCGCGTTGAACGCGGCAGCGTGCTCGGCGTGCTGAGACATGGTCTTCATGGCGAACGCCTTGACCACACCGTTCGCCGCCGAGCCACCGATGAACGGCAACGTCAGCGCCGTCTTGTAGGTGAAGACGGCGAGGTTCTCCAGTGAGGCCGCCGTCTGCAGGGCAGAGACGTTCATGTCGCCCTGCGCGAAAGCGGGCGTGGCCGTGAGCAGCGTGGCTGCCCCGACCGCACCGGCGACCGCCACGGCCGGAGCCCATCCGGTGTGCTCTTCGTCGGCACGGGCCGCACGAGCGGCTTCGACGTAGTCGTCCAGGTCGGTTCGGGCGGATTTCAGAGCGTCTGACTGGAGGTCTTCTGACTCCTCCATCAGGTTCCTGAGTCGCCGTTCATCGATGCTGTCTTTCACGGAGCCTCCTGGTCTGTCCGGCCCGCGTGACGGCGCGCTGGGAGCACGGATGGTGATTTGTCCCACAGCTGTTCGTGCCCGGGCGCGCAGCGGTTCGTGTAGTGCACCCGTTTAGGGCGCGACTGTTGCCGGTCCGTTGCTCGGCTAGCGCGATTCCAGGCTCGCGTAGTAGGCCAGGGCGGCCTCGCGCTGGGCTGCCATCGGCACCGGCTCGTCGGCGTAGACGTGCGAGAAGATCCGTTCCGGGCCGGGGTCGGGCATCGCGAGGCAGTGTTCGCGGAAGCGGGTGGCCAGCGCGTCGGACTCGGCCTGCACCAGGTCGAAGAACTCGGCGTCGATGCCGTGCTCGCGCACCAGGTTGACCCGAACCCGCTCGATGGGGTCCTTGAGCTTCCACAGCTCCAGCTCGTCGGCCAACCGGTAGCGAGAGGGGTCGTCGGAGGTGGTGTGCGCGTCCATCCGATAGGTCGACGCCTCGATCATGACGGGCCCGTTTCCGGTGCGGCACTCGTCCAGCGCCCACCGCGTCACGGCAAGGCACGCCAGTACGTCGTTGCCGTCCACGCGCAGGCCGGGGAAGCCGTAGCCGTCGGCGCGGCGGTACAGCGGCACCCTGCTCTGGCGCTCGACCGGCGCCGAGATCGCCCACTGGTTGTTCTGGCAGAAGAACACCACCGGCGCGTCGAACACCGACGCCCACACGAAGCTCTCGTGCGCGTCGCCCTGGGCGGTCGCACCGTCACCGAAGAAGCAGATCGTCGCCTCGCCGGTCTCGCGGTCGCCGACCTTGCCCTCGAACCGCTGGCCCATGGCGTAGCCGGTGGCGGTGAGGCACTGGTTGGCGATGACGATCGTGTAGAGCGCGAAGCCGGTGGCCAACGGGTCCCAGCCGCCGTGGTCGGTGCCGCGGAAGATGCCCAGCAACGTCGTGGGGTCGATCCCGCGGCACCAAGCCACGCCGTGCTCGCGGTAGCTCGGGAAGGCCATGTCCTGCGGCCGCAGCGCCCGGCCGGCGCCGATCTGGGCGGCTTCCTGCCCCAGCGACGGCACCCACAGCCCCAGCTCGCCCTGGCGCTGCAGGGAGTTGGCCTCGCGGTCCGCGCGGCGCACCAGCACCATGTCGCGGTAGAGCTCCTGCAGTCCGGGGACACCGACCTCGGCCACCTGGGCGTCGAACCGCTCGTTGGGGACGCGCAGCCCTTCGGGGGTCAGGAGCTGGACGAGGTCGGGCCCACCCTCATCGGTCGCCCGCAGGCC
>JACDBJ010000092.1 GCA_013695005.1 Pseudonocardiales bacterium | reverse complement strand
GCGAGTAGTCCGGCTGGTTGCTCATCGTGCGGCCAAGGAACGGGTCGCCGTGCTCACGGCCGTAGCGCACCGCACCGAGGCGGGCGCTCATTCCGTACTCGGTGACCATCGCGCGGGCGATCTTGGTGGCCTGGTCGATGTCGGAGGACGCGCCGGTGGTCGGCTCGTGGAAGACCAGCTCCTCGGCGGAGCGGCCGCCCATCGCGAACACCAGCCGGGCGATCATCTCCGAGCGGGTCATCAAACCCTTGTCGTCCTCGGGGACGACCAGAGCGTGCCCGCCGGTGCGACCACGCGGCAGGATCGTCAGCTTGTAGACCGGCTCGAGGTCCGGCATCGCCCACGCGGCGAGCGCGTGCCCGCCCTCGTGGTACGCCGTGATCTTCTTCTCCTGCTCGGAGATGATCTTGCTCTTGCGGCGGGGTCCGCCGACGACCCGGTCGACGGCCTCTTCCAACGCCACGCTGTTGATCAAGGTGCCGTTCTCGCGGGCGGTCAGCAGCGCCGCCTCGTTGATCACGTTGGCCAGGTCGGCGCCGGTCATGCCGACGGTGCGCTTGGCCAGCCCTTCGAGGTCGGCATCCGGGTCGAGCGGCTTACCCTTGGCGTGCACCTGCAGGATCATCCGGCGGCCTGCGAGGTCGGGCAGGCCGACCGGGATCTGACGGTCGAAGCGGCCCGGGCGCAGCAGCGCCGGGTCGAGGATGTCGGGCCGGTTGGTCGCTGCGATGAGGATGACGCCGCCACGGGCGTCGAAGCCGTCCATCTCGACCAGCAGCTGGTTGAGCGTCTGCTCGCGCTCGTCGTGGCCACCACCGAGGCCGGCGCCACGCTGGCGACCGACGGCGTCGATCTCGTCGACGAAGATGATGCACGGCGCGTTGGGCTTGGCCTGCTCGAACAGGTCGCGCACCCGGCTGGCGCCCACGCCGACGAACATCTCGACGAAGTCCGAGCCGGAGATCGAGTAGAACGGCACGCCGGCCTCGCCGGCCACCGCCCTGGCGAGCAGCGTCTTACCGGTGCCAGGCGGGCCGTAGAGCAGGACGCCCTTGGGGATCTTCGCGCCGAGCGCCTGGTAGCGGGCCGGGTTCTGCAGGAAGTCCTTGATTTCGTGGAGCTCCTCGACGGCTTCGTCCGCGCCGGCGACGTCAGCGAAGGTCGTCTTGGGCATGTCCTTGGACAGCTGCTTGGCCTTCGACTTGCCGAAGGACAGCACCCGATTCCCGCCGCCCTGGGCGTTGTTCATCATCCAGAACAGGATCAGCAGCACCAGGCCGAGCGGGACGAGATAGATCAGCAGCTGGACCAGCAACGACTCGTGGCTGACCTTGGTGTCGAACTTCGGTGCGCCCTGAGCGTCCTGCAACGCCCTGAACAGCTCGTCGCTGGAGCCGGAGGGGTACTGGGTGATCAGCTGGGTGGCGCCGCCGTCGATCGGCTGGTTGAGGATCAACCGGAGCCGCTGCTCCTTGTCCTCGATCACGGCTTCCTTGACGTTGCCGCCCTTGATCTGGGTCAGCGCCTGCGACGTGGCCACCTGGGTGTAGCCCCTGGTGTCGTCGAAGAACACGCTGAACGAGAAGTAGAGGACCAACGCCGCAAGGATCCAGAGCAGCGGGTTTCTAAGTAGGCGCTTGCGGTCCATTCAGCTTCGGCCTCGTGCGGGCCTTCACCCTCCCTGGGCAGAAAAATACGGGTGCCGGCCCACCGCTGCTTCTCGCCGGGCCAGCCGATGGACACCCTGATCTGCCAGCGTACCGGGCGGCCCAGCGGCCTGCCCCGGCCGACGGCCTGGCAAGCAGGTGGACTCACCGACGCCAACGTGCACCGGGGTCGCGGTGTTCCCGGCGCCGACGCCAGAGATCACCAAATCAGGGGTATCCCACCTCACGCAGCGTCGTTCTGCAGCCCTTCGGAACTCCGCGCCGCTGGGACGGGCTTCCTGCGTTCCGCAGCCACCACCACCTCGCCGCCCCGCCACTCGTGCGGCAAAACATGCGCCGAGTGCATGAAAAGCCACACGAGTACCGGGTAGGGCGAGCGGGACAGATCTGGTACGTACGACCGCGGCGAGCTATCTGACACCGGAACCCCGGTCACTGGACGCCATTCACCTCGCGACCGCGCAGGCTGTCTTCGGGCGGCAGCTCAGCGCGTTCGTGAGCTACGACCGGCGCCTGCTGGGGGCCGCGGCCGCGCTCGAGCTGCCGATCGAGAGCCCGATACCCGGATGAGCCGTCAGACGTAGACGGCGGGGTTGAGGGTGCCGATGTAGGGCAGGTCGCGGTAGCGCTCGGCGTAGTCCAGCCCGTAGCCGACGACGAACTCGTTGGGGATGTCGAATCCGACGTAGCGCACCGGCACGTCGACCTTCACCGCGTCCGGCTTGCGCAGCAGCGCACACACCTCCAGCGACGCCGGTTGCCGGGACTGCAGGTTGCGCAGCAGCCACGACAACGTCAGCCCGGAGTCGATGATGTCCTCGACGATCAGCACGTGCCGGCCGGCGATGTCGCGGTCGAGGTCCTTGAGTATGCGCACCACACCCGAAGACGACGTCGCGGAGCCGTAGGAGCTGACCGCCATGAACTCCAGCTGCACCGGCAGCGGCAATGCCCGCGCGAGATCGGTCATGAACATCACCGCGCCCTTGAGCACCCCGACGAGCAACAGGTCGGAGTCGCGGCCGTCGCCGGGGCAGCGCTCGCGGTAGTCCGCGCCGACCTGCTTGGCCAGCTCAGCGGTCTTGTCCCGGATCTGCTGCTCGGTGATCAGCACGTCGGCGATGTCGTTGCTGTAGGCCTCCAAGCGGGTCTCCAAACGCCTCTGCCACACGGCGGCGTGGCGATCAGTCGGTTGGCGGCCGGCCCGGATGGGCGGGGCGCAGCAGCAGCCTCCCATGCTGGCGAACCAGCTCCAAACCACCGGGCAACGCGGGGCCGCCCTGGCCACGCCAACGGCCCACAAGATCGTCCGCCGCGCGGAGCTGGGCGTCGGACAGCTCGCGCACCCCGCCGTCGCGCAGCCAGCTGCGGAGCACCCGGCGACGCACCGCCGCGGGGTACTCGACGAGCGACTCGACGGGCAACCCGGTGCCGGCGGCCACCTCTTGATCGCCGCGAGCGTCACGTTGTTGTCGGTCCGACCGCGGTGGCGTAACGCTCGCGGCGATCACGGCGGCGTAGGCGGCCGCGGCGATCGCGTCGAGCGCGTCGCCGTCCTCGCGAAGCTGAGCGGCGGTACGGGCCAGCGCGCCGGCCACCCCACCGGCGAGCACGTCCTCCAGCAGCGGCAGCAC
>JACDBJ010000091.1 GCA_013695005.1 Pseudonocardiales bacterium | reverse complement strand
GAGCGCTGCGGCACACTGGCCGCGTGGCCACCATGGGTGCTCTGCGCTGGCCGCAGGTGCTCGTCGCCGTGCTGGCGGCGGTGGTAATCGCGGGCGCGGTGCCGGCGGCTCTGGTGGGCGGCAAGGGGAGCCGGGTGACCGTTGCGGTGCCTGCGCCACCGGCGGAGGGCGTTGGCTCGAGCACCGTCGAGCTGTCCGCCGACGCGGCGGCGCACCCGATGGGCGACGCGGTTCGGGCCACCACGCAACGCCACTTCGACGCGATCAACGCCAAGGACTACGTGGCCTGGACGTTCACGGTCGTGCCCGAACGGGTCAAGGAACAGCCCGAGGCGGTGTGGCGCAAGGGCTACCGGAGCACCAAGGACGGCACGATCCAGGTCGCCCGCATCGACCGGCTCGGGCCGGACCGGCTGCTCATGCTGGTGTACTTCGTCAGCATCCAGGAACCGGCTGACGCCCCGCCGAACCTGCGTGCGCCCCGGATCTGCTGGCGGGCGGCGTTCCCCATGATCGGCAGCCCGCCGCTGATCGACGTCGGACGCGCCGGCAGCCTGCAGTACACCGCCTGCTGACCCGGCGTCCCCACGGCGACGGTCAGAGCGGGATGTTGCCGTGCGCTCCTCGGCCGGCCGGGGCTTCGGCGAGCGCCTCGATCAGCCGGCGACGGGTGTCCGCGGGCTCGATCACCTCGTCCACCACGCCGATCTCGCGCGCCTTGTTGACCCCGCCGGCGACCTTCTCGTGCTCCTGCGCCAGCTGCTCGTGCAGCGCGTCGCGCTCCTCGTCGGGCGCACTGGCCAGCTTGCGCCGGTGCAGGATGCTCACCGCGGCCCTCGAGCCCATCACAGCGACCTCCGCGTCCGGCCAGGCGAACACCCTCGTGGCACCGAGCGCGCGCGAGTTCATCGCGATGTACGCGCCGCCGTAGGCCTTGCGGGTCACCAGCGTCACCCTCGGCACGACAGCCTCCGCGAACGCGTGCAGCAGCTTCGCGCCGCGGCGGACCACGCCGTCCCACTCCTGGCCGACGCCGGGCAGGTACCCCGGCACGTCGACCAGCACCAGCAGCGGCACGCCGAACGCGTCGCACATCCGCACGAACCGGGCCGCCTTCTCCGCGGAGTGCGAGTCAAGGCAGCCGCCGAGCCGGATCGGGTTGTTGGCCAGCACGCCGACGCTGCGCCCGCCCAGCCTGCCGAGCCCGATCACCATGTTCGGCGCCCACTTCGGCTGCAGCTCCTCGAACGCGCTGCCGTGCTTGTCGTCGGGGTCGGCGTCGAGCAGCCCGCGCAGCAGCGGGTGCACGTCGTAGGCACGGGCCTTCGCCTCCGGCAGAAGCGCGCCGACGTCGGTCGGCGTGTCGCGCGGGGGCACCTGGAAGATGCCGGGCTTGGCGAACAGGGAGGTCAGCCTGCGGGCTCGCGCCAGCGCGTCGGCCTCCGAGTCGGCGACCACGTGCACGACGCCGGAGCGCTTGCCGTGCGCGCTCGGCCCACCGAGGGACTCCATGTCGATCGTCTCGCCGGTGACGCTGCGCACCACGTCGGGGCCGGTGACGAACACCCGACCCTCGGGCGCCATCACCACGATGTCGGTCAGCGCAGGGCCGTACGCGGCGCCGCCTGCGGCCGGTCCGAGCACCACCGAGATCTGCGGCACCCGTCCGGAGGCGCGGACCATCGCCGCGAACACCTGACCCACCGCGTCGAGCCCGACGACGCCCTCGGCCAGCCGCGCCCCGCCCGAGTGCCACAGCGCGATCACCGGCGTACGCATCCGCAGCGCGATGTCGATGGCCTCGACGATGTGGCGGCAACCGTCGTTGCCCATCGCGCCGCCCATCTTGGTGGCGTCGGTGCAGTAGGCCACGACCTTCGCACCGTCGATCCGACCCTGGACGGCCTGCACGCCGCTCGCGTCCGGCGGATGCAGCGGGATCATCGTGCCTGGGTCGACCAGGGCGGCCAGCCGCATCTCCGGGTCACGGGGATCGGTCGGTCGCTGGCCCTCCACGGGGGTTGGAGCGGCAAGGGCGGTCATCTGTGCTCCTTCGGGCCGCAGGGCGGCCGCATCACGGAGGGGCGTCACGCAGGGGTGAAGGCGAGTGCGACGTTGTGCCCGCCGAACCCGAACGAGTCGCTGACTGCGGCGGTGAGGTCGAGCTTGCGGGGTTCTCCGGTCACCACGTCCAGCTGCACGCCGGGGTCGATGTCGGTGAGGTTGCGCGTCGGCGGGATGACGCCGTCGCGCAGCGACAGCACGGTGGCCAGCGCCTCGACGGCACCGGCGGCGCCGAGGAGGTGACCGAGCGCGCCCTTGGGTGCGGTGACCACCGGGTGGCTGCCGATGGATGCGCGCAACGCGGCCGCCTCGGCGACGTCGCCGACCGGGGTGGCCGTGGCATGGGCATTCACATGAGTGACGTCGGCCGGTTCCAGCCCGGCGCTACGCAGGGCGGCGCTGATCGCCCGTGCCGCTCCGTTGCCCTCGGGATCCGGAGCGGTGATGTGGTAGGCGTCAGCCGAGGTACCGATCCCGGCCAGCTTGCCGTGCACGGTGGCACCGCGAGCGGCGGCGAACTCGGCGCGTTCCAGCACCAGGATCCCGGCGCCCTCGCCGAGCACGAAGCCGTCGCGGCTCATGTCGAACGGCCGCGACGCCCCTTCCGGGTCGTCGTTGCGGGTGCTGATCGCCCGCATCTGGGCGAACCCGGCGAGCGGGATGCCGGTGATGCACGCCTCGGCGCCCCCGGCGACCACGACGTCGACCTCGTCGGCACGCAGCATCCGCCACGCCCAGGCCAGCGCCTCCGCGCCAGAGGCGCACGCCGACACCGGCGCGTGCACGCCGCCGCGGCTGCCAAGCTCCAGACCAACCATCGCGGCCGGGCCGTTGGGCATCAGCATCGGGATGGTCAGTGGGGAGACCTTGCGGAGGCCCTGGGTCTCCAGCAGGTCATCCTGGGTGAGCAGGGTGACGGCGCCACCGATCCCGGTGCCGATCACCACGGCGAGCCGCAGAGGGTCAACCTCGGGAGCGCCGGCGTGCTGCCACGCCTCGCGGGCCGCGATCATCGCAACCTGCTGGGAACGGTCCATCCGCCGTGCCTCGACCCGGGGGAGCACGTCGGTGGGCTCCACCGCGAGCTGCGCGGCGATCTTCACCGGTAGCTCGAAGCGCTCCACCCAGTCGGCCTCGATCAGCGACACGCCGGAGCGGCCGTCGAGCAGGCCCTGCCAGGTCGACTCGGCATCCCCGCCGAGCGGGGTGGTCGCGCCGTACCCGGTGATGACTATGTCGGCTGCGGTCACTGGTGCTTGGCGATGAAGTCCACCGCGTCGCCAACGGTCTTGAGGTCGGCCAGGGCGTCGTCCGGAATCTTGACGTTGAACCGGTCCTCGGCCTGGACCGCGATCTCCACCATCGACAGCGAGTCGATGTCCAGGTCGTCGACGAACGACTTGTCCGGGGTGACCTCGGCGGCGTCGATGCCGGCCACCTCTTCGACGATCTCGGCGAGCCCGGTAACGATCTCCGCGTTGCTCATGTGTTCCCTCTCTGTGCTGCTGATGGACGGCGCTATGGACAGACGACGACCTGGCCGGCGTAGGTCAGGCCCGCGCCGAAGCCGACGAACAGTGCGATCTCGCCTCGTTGTACCTGACCGGCGGCGCGCATGTGATCCAGCGCCATCGGGATGGAGGCCGAGGACGTGTTGCCGGAGTAGACGATGTCGTCGGCGACCCGAAGGTCGGCCCGCGCGCCGGCCGCTCGCAGCCGCTTGGCCACCGCCTCGACGATGCGCAGATTGGCCTGGTGTGGGACGAATACGTCGATGTCGGCGGGTGTGAGCCCGGCCAGCTCCACCGCGTGCAGCGCCACCGGGGCAATCTGGGTGGTCGCCCAGCGGAACACCGCCTGGCCTTCCTGGTAGAGGCCGTGGGTCGCCAGATTGATGCCGATGGTGTGGACCAGCTCGCCGGCACTGCCCCAGGCCACCGGTCCGATGCCGGCCTCCTCGGCCGACGCCGCCGGTCCGACCACCGTGGCGCCCGCCCCGTCGGCGAAGATGATGCAGGTCGATCGGTCCTGCCAGTCCAGCCAGTCCGACATCTTCTCCGCGCCGATCACCAGCACGTGCCGCGACGAACCAGCGCGCACCAGGTCCGACGCGACACCCAGCGCGTAGCAGAAGCCCGCACACGCGCCGTTGACGTCGAACGCACCGGCAGCGCGCGCGCCGATCCGGTCGGCGGTCTGCGCCGCGGCGTTCGGGATCCCGCTGGGCATCGTGCAGTTGGCCACGATGACGGTGCCGACATCGGACGGCGTGAGCCCGGAGTCGGCGACCGCCTTCGCGCCGGCCTCGACGGCCATGTCGACCAGGCTGGTCTCCGGCCCGGCGATACGTCGCTCGATGATCCCGACCCGGTCTCGGATCCACTCGTCGTTGGTGTCCACGCCCCGCTGGGCGATGTCGTCGTTGGTGACCACCTGCTCGGGCTGGAAGCTGCCCAGGCCCAGGATCCGCGCGGCGGGGGCACCTGCACTCAGCCGGAGCCGGGCGCTCCGGGTCGCCTGGCTCACGCCGCGGCCCCCGCGGCGTGCTCGGCCATCAGCTCGGCGACGCCGTCGATGTCCTCGGGTCCGCGCAGCGCCAGCGTCGCGACGCCCTTGAGCTCGCGCTTGACCAGCCCGACCAACGCTCCGGCGGGCGGCAGCTCGATCACCGCGGTCACGCCCAGCTCGCGCAGGGTGGCCATGCAGAGGTCCCAGCGCACGGGCCGGGTCACCTGCGCGACGAGGCGGCGGAGCAGCTCGTCGCCGCGCTCGACGACCTGGCCATCGGCGTTGGACAGCAACGGTCGGGTGGGGTCGTGGGGCGAGAGGTCGTCGGCGTAGCCGCTCAACGCCTGCTCGGCCGGTGCCATGAAGCGGGTGTGGAACGCGCCGGCGACGGCCAGCGGCACGACCCTGGCGCGCTCCGGCGGCTCGGCGGCCAACTGCTCCAGAGCCGCGGTCGGACCGGCGGCGACGACCTGGCCCGCGCCGTTGCGATTGGCCGGGTCCAGGCCAAGCTCGTCGAGCCGCTCGAGCACCTGCTCGGGGCGTCCGCCGAGGACGGCGCTCATGCCGGTCGGCTCCGACGCACAGGCCGCGGCCATCTCGCGGCCACGGACCGCGGCCAGCGCGACGGTGTCGGTGGGGCTCAGCACGCCCGCGACGGCCGCGGCAGCCAGCTCGCCGACGGAGTGGCCTGCGATGGGTGCACCGGCGGGCAGCTGGACGCGGTCGGCGAGCTGGCCGAACGCGAGCAGGGTGGTCGCGACGATCAGCGGTTGGGTGACCGAGGTGTCCTTGATCTGCTCCGCCGTCGCGGTGGTGCCCAGTCGTGTGAGGTCCAGGCCCGTTGCATCCGACCAACCGTCGAGGGTGGCCTCAGCGCCCTTGGCCGAGAGCCAGGGGGCGAGCATGCCGGGAGCCTGCGATCCCTGCCCGGGGGCTAGAAGCGCAATCACGTCCCCTACTCAACACGGGAGGCGGCGGTGTTGGGATACCGGCACGCACGAATATCGGCCTACCTAGCTTAGAGGTTTCCTACAACCCAGCAGGGCCACGGACGGGTAATCAGTAGATTTCTTTGTAGAGTAAGTATGGTGTCGTGGCTGGTCAGCGTGGCTACGCCGGCTCGTCGGTCCCTGCCAACCGGCCGGCCATCAGGGCGAAGCGCAGCACCACCGCGTCGCGCGAATCGGTGGGGGTGCGCCCGGTGAGCTGCGCCACTCTGCGCAGCCGGTAGCGCACGGTGTTCGGGTGCACGAACTGCTTGCGCGCGCACGCCTCCAGCACGCCGCCGACCTCCAGGTAGGCGGCCAGCGTCGACAGCAGCTCCCCGCCGGCGGCGACCACCGGCGCGATGACGGTCTGCACCAGCTGCGGCGCGGCCTCGGGGTCCCCGCACAGCACCCGCTCGGGCAGCAGATCGGCGGCGGAC
>JACDBJ010000084.1 GCA_013695005.1 Pseudonocardiales bacterium | reverse complement strand
GCGCAGCTGACCGACGCCGCCATCGACCGCTGGGTCTGGTACGCCGGCTGGACCGACAAGATCGCCACCGTGCTCGGCGCGGCGAACCCGGTGGCCGGGCCGTACCAGTCGTACTCCGTTCCCGAGCCGACCGGCGTCGTCGGCGTGCTGGCTCCGCAGCAGGACGCGCTGCTTGGCCTGGTCAGCGTGCTCGCCCCGGTGATCGCGGGCGCGAACACCGCCGTCGTGGTCGCCTCGCAGGAGCGGCCGCTGCCGGCCGTCACGCTGGCCGAGGTGCTGGCCACCTCCGACCTCCCCGGGGGCGTGGTCAACATCCTCACCGGTCACACCGCCGAGCTGGCGCCGTGGCTTGCGAGCCACGCCGACGTCGACGCGCTCGACCTCACGGGCGCCGCGGCCGACACCGCCGCTGACCTGGAACGCAGCGCCGCGGACACCGTCAAACGGCTCGTCCACCGGCCGGCGACCGAGCCCGATTTCACGGCAGCACCGGAGTTGAACCGGCTCCGCGCGTTCCAGGAGACCAAGACCCTCTGGCACCCCGCAGGCCGCTGACGCACGCGGATACCCTGGACGCGTGGCGGACGATATTGTGCCGGTCCAGCTGGCGCTGACCGAGGGTGACTTCATCACCCTGTGGGCGCCACGCTGGCGCGACGGCGGTGAGGAGTGGGAGGCGTTTCTCGGCGACGAGGACGCCCTGTACGGCTTTCCCGACGTCCCGCACCTCGCGGCGTTCGTGCGCAGCGACGCCGAGCACGACCTGTCAGACCACCCCGCGTGGCCGGTCGTGCAGGAGCTGTCGGTGGAGGAGCTGAGCCCGACCGACACCCAGCAATACGACGTGATCGGCGTGCCCGAGCTGGTCGCCGAGCGGCCCGACAACTGGTCGATCGCCGAGCTCGCCGAGATCACCGCGGTGGTGCGCTCGCTGGCCAGCGTCTGCGGCCTGGACGTGGTGCACGAGGTGCTCGCCGACGCCAGGGCCTTCGCGCTGCTGGAGCGGGGCTCGCTGCCCTTCGCCGGCCGGGAGGGCGCACGGTTGTGGGACCGGCTCGGCGAGGTCGTCGTCCAGCGCTGGGACGAGGTCGTCGACGCGCTGGACGCGCTGGTGGCCACCCCGCCGGTCGAGCCGGCCGCGCTGGCCATCGCGCGCCGCGAGCTGGTGGAGAACGGTGGGGTCGTGGCGGCCGAACTGGCCGAGGCGGGGCCGCACGGCTTCTGGGACGTGGTCGGCGTCGACCCGATCATGATCGGTACCGCGGAGGGCGAGTTCTACACGCTGCGCTGCTACCTCGACGACCACGCGGTGTTCCTCGGCTCCAGCGGGCGGATCGACGTGTTCTCCTCACCGAAGGCGCTGGCGCGGCATCTTGCCAGCGCGGGTGGCAGCGGCCACGACCTCACCGCCGCGTCGACCTGGCCCGCCGTCGTCGAGCGGGCGGTCGCCGGCGAGCTGGAGGTCGCGGTCGAAGCGGAGAACAACTACAACCTGACCGGGCTGGACGACGACATCGCCACCGGCCCGACCGCCATCGACCCGACCCAGCTGGAGCTGGGCGTCGAGCTGCTGACCGACGTCGGTGACTGGGCGAAGGACCCTGAGGCGGCGGAGGCACTGTCCACCTCGGAGAGCCTCGGCTGGCTGGTGTCCTACGTGACCCGCCCGGACCCCACCCGGCTGGCGCCGAGCGCGCCGTTCAACAATGAGGTGAGCCGGTGGAACGAGCTCGTCGACGAGCTGAGCCGCCGGCTACGCAAGCACTGAACACGCCGCGAGCACCACGCAGGTCAGCGTGGGCGATACGCGGTGGCGCGGTGGCGGATGTCGAGCACGATGACCGCGTGCTTCACCTCGTCGATCTCAAATAGCACTCGC
Source organism: Pseudonocardiales bacterium (assembly GCA_013695005.1). Lineage (GTDB taxonomy): Bacteria > Actinomycetota > Actinomycetes > Mycobacteriales > Pseudonocardiaceae > Pseudonocardia. The sequence goes on along the minus strand of JACDBJ010000084.1, from coordinate 2,209 downwards.
CAGTCTCGCGCGAGGCGCGCGCTGAGGATGCCTTCGAGCTCCTCGCCCAGCGGCTTGCCTACGCGATACGGGTTCACGAGCAACGGGCCGGTGATGAGCTCGACTGCTGCGACGGCGATGTCGGGCGGCAGTCGGTCCTCGATGGCCCGGCGCGCCGGTGGTGCTGTTCCAAGTTGGTAGGGATCGGTCACGATGCCCGGCGGCGCGCCAGCAATGCGCGAGCGGCATCGGTGCCATAGACGACGTCGCCCGAACGCACGGCCTCTCGCGCCTCGGCAAGGGCACGCAGCGTGTCGGGATCGGCCTTGATCTCGGCAGTCTCACGCCTGGCGAGGTAGAGCTCGACCGCATGCACGACCGCCTGGTGCATGCTGCGGTGATCTTCCTCGGCCGCGATACGAAGGTCAGCGTCCAGATCGGCCGGCAGGCGTAGAGTCATTGCCATACCGCGATAGTAGCAAAGAGCACCAACATGGTGCGGAGATCGAGTTCACACATCCGACGAAGAACGGCCCGTCAACCGTGATGTCCTCGACCTGCCGGATGGTCGTCCTCACGCCAAGCTCATATTCCTTGAGCAGGTCGCACAGGCGCTCGCCGTCGATCAGGTCTACGGGGGGAGCGCCGTCCCTGGTGGCTTCCGCCTTGGCATCTGTGGTGAAGGTGCCTGTCGTGATCAGCAGGCCCTTGTCCCCGCGACCGGCCATCGCACCTCGAAAGTCCCGCACTGCGCCGGCTCCGACGCTGCCTCGGTACCTCTTGCACTGGTAGAAGACGGGGAAGCTGACGAGCGATAGCCGGTACACACCCAGGCCGTCTATCCCGCCGTCACCCGATCGGCCAGTGACAGTCGCGCTGATGAACCCGGCCTCACGGAGCAGCCTTTGGGCAAGACGCTCGAAGCCGTCCGGTTTCATCGCCATCACCGCTTCGAGCAGCCTTGGGGACGTCCCCCGAGCCTCCCGGCCGCACCTCCGGAATCCAGCCGACCACGTCGTTCAGGACATTGCTTGGTACGTTGCTGCGACGTTGGAGAGCAGCTGGCGGGCGGCGTCGTCGTACACCGCCAGCTGCTCAAGCTCGGCGAACAACGCCAGATATGCGTCGACGTCCGCGCGCTCCGTGAGCAGCGCGGTAGCGGTTGTGGTGCCGGCGAGGACGGCCCGTTCGTCGTACATCTGCCACGAGTGCAGCGGCAGGACTGGGGACTGCCGGCCCCACGGGATGATGCCCACTCGCACGTTCGGGCGACTGCTGGCGGCCGCGATGTAGTCGATCTGGTCCGCCATACCCGCCGGTGGCAGTAGCGCCCAACCCAGCGAACCCTCGGTCAGCAGCATGACGAACTGCCGCGGCGAGTTGGGTTCGTCCAGCATCGCCTGGTTGGCCAGCCGTGCCGCGATGCCCTCCTCCGCCGCGTCATGGCTGAGCTTCGGTGGGGAATGGAACAGTGCTCGGCAATACTCGGCGGTCTGGAGCAGGCCGGGTATGCCGTTCGGGGAGAACGTGCGGACCAGCGCCGAGGCGGCCAGAATCCGGCCGAACTGCCGCTGGAAGCTACCGACCTCGCGGCGCATCACCACCCGCCGGATGCCGTGCCGCAGGTCGCGGGCCATCCCGACCAGCTCGCGCCGGTCGACACCCGGCGCGCGGTAGGCCTCGCACAGCTTCTCGACCTGGTCAGGCCGCGGTATCTGCCGACCCTTCTCGAACCGGGCGATGGTGGGCTGGCTGATCCCGCTCAGCTCGGCGGCGTCAACCTGCCGGAGCGCGGCGGCGGCGCGCAGCTCCCGCAACCTGCGCGAAAGTGCGTCGTGACCGGTACTCCGGTCCGCCATCGGCTCCTCGTTGCTCTAGTCAGGCGACTTGATAGGCACGCCGGTACTCGGGGTGCGCTGCCCACCACTCGGTGAACGCGGTACCGAGTTGCCAGGCCAGTGCGGCGGCGGCGACGTAGCCTTTCGCCGAGGACTCCTCCACCGCGACCTCGCCCAAGTGTCGACCCTCGGGGCTGTAGCGCACCAGCGCGACATGCTGACCTTCGACCACCCAGAAGTCACCGGTGCGGTACAGCGCGGCGGCGGCGGGGTGCTCGGCCACGTCGAGGACACGGATCTGCTGGCCGGCCTCGGAGCTGTACGGGCACACCCATTCGAAGCCGTAGCGGCGATAGTCGGACGGATGGCCGTTGACCAGCGTGAGGTTACGC
>JACDBJ010000070.1 GCA_013695005.1 Pseudonocardiales bacterium | reverse complement strand
GGCTTGGCTCCCGGGGCAGGCTTGGCTCCCGGGGCAGGCTTGGCTCCCGGGGCAGGCTTGGCTCCCGGGGCAGGCTTGGCACCTGCGGCAGGCTTGGCTCCCGGGGCAGGCTTGGCACCTGCGGCGGGCTTGGCACCAGCTCCGTTCGACCGGCCGTTCGAGCCGGCGGCATCGTCCGTCTCGGCGCCGTTGGTCCCGTTGCCGCCGGCATCAGTGCTCGAGGCACCAGACGCAGCGCCGGCCTTGGGCTTGGCGCGGGTCGGCTTCTGGCCCGGCTTGGGCGCGCGCGTTTGACGCTCGGCTACGGCCTGGGCAGCCTTCGCCTCGTCCTCCCGGGCGATCTGCCGGTAGACCAGCCACTGCTGGCCGAGGGTCCACAGGTTGTTCGCCACCCAGTAGATCAAGATCGCCAACGGCAGGAACGGCGCACCCACCACGACGCCGATCGGGAACACGTACAGCATCAGCTTGTTCATGATCGCCGACTGCGGCTGGGCCGCCTGCGCCTCGGTCTGGCGGGCCACCGAGTGCCGGGCCGTGACGTGGGTGAAGATGCCCGCGGCGATCATCAGCGGGATCATCACGACGAGCATCTGCGGGATCGTCGTGCCCAGTTCGGCGAGCTTCACCTCGCCCATCGTCACCCAGGCGCCGAGTTTCGCACCGAAGAGGCTGGCGTCGTTGAACGCGACCACGCCTTCTCGGTCGAAGACGTAGTTCTCGCCCTTGTACGGCTGGAACTCGCGCAGCACGTGGAACAGGCCGATGAACACCGGGATCTGCACCAGCACCGGCAGGCAGCCGCCGAGCGGGTTTACGCCGTGCTCCGACTGCAGCTTCTGCATCTCCTGCGTCATGCGCTGCTTGTCGTTGCCGTATTTCTTCTTCAGCTTCTGGATCTCCGGCGCGAACTCCTGCATCTTGCGCATCGAGCGCACCTGGCTGACGAACGGCTTGTAGAGGATCGCGCGCAGCGTGAAGATCAGGAACACCACGGCCAGCGCCCACGTGATGCCGCTGGCGGTGCCGAAGATGTAGCCGAAGGCCTTCCACCAGAACCACAGAATCGCCGAGACCGGGTAGTAGATGAAGTTCAGCACGGTGCTTGCTCCTCGGTACTGCGTGCTCGGCGGTCTCGCTCATCTCGGCCCGGCCGGCGCTCCGGAACGGGGTCCAGACCTCCAGGGTGCCAGGGTCCACAGCGCAGCAGGCGGCGCACGGCAAGCGCCGATCCGCGCAGCGCACCGTGCACGCCTATCGCCTCCACAGCGTATGCGCTACAGCTCGGATAGAAGCGGCATCTCGCGGGCAGATGCGCCGAGACCCGCCGGTAGCCGCTCAGCAGCACCAACAGCAGCCGGGCCAGCGGGCTCACGGTGACTCCACCGGGGTCAGGCCGAGCCGGTGCAACGCGGTGTCGAGCTCGACGGCGAGCTCGGCCGAGGACGCGTCCGCCGACGGCGGCAACGCCCTCACCACGACGTGGGTGCCGGCGGCCAGCTGATCGAGGCGGGGGCGCAGCACGTGGCGAAGCCGGCGCAGCACGCGATGCCTGATCACCGAGCCACCGACTGCCTTGCTCACGACGAACCCGGCCCGCGCAGGACCGTCCGATGTAGACAGTACGTGCACAACGAGAAGGTGGCGCCCGGACCGGCGACCTCGACGCACCACCGCCGCGAAGTCCACGCGGCGCGTCAGCCGAGCGGTAGCGGGCAGCATGCCCGGAAGCAGGTCAGGCGGAGAGACTGGCGCGCCCCTTGCGACGCCGAGCGGCGATGATCGCCCGGCCGGCACGGGTACGCATCCGGAGCCGGAAGCCGTGCGTCCGGGCCCGGCGACGGGTGTTCGGCTGGAAGGTGCGCTTACCCTTGCTCACGGTCGGTTCTCCCCGGGGCGACATGCCGGCACGGAGCCGTTGTCGCTGGTAGTCGGTGGTCTTGGCGACTGCCCGGTGACCCCTGCCGGACGCACCTCAAAGGCGCGCGCCGCCAGATACCGCGGGCCCTGTGAGGATACACCGAGGTCACGGCGATCCGCCGCCGCCCTGGCCTGATCACGGCTCCGAGCGGGACGTCACGACACGCCGACGCACGAACGGTGCTTGCTTCTGTCACGCCTTGTGGCCACGCGGTGGAGTTGTTAGCGTGCCCCCTCTCGGATTCGGCCCGGGGGATCGGGAAAACTGCAGCCGCCAGCAAGGGTAAGGGCCCTCTCATCGCGCGCTTCCCCCGGCGTGCCGTTCTGCACACAGTTGTGGATAACCCTGTGCAGCCCTCGGCCCGACGGGCCGCGAAGATGGATGGCGATGCGCAGAGGGGGTGGCTCCGCCGGTGGCCGATCGATCGCATGACCTGGACGAAGTCTGGCAACGAGTGGTAGCCGACCTGTCCGGGACGCTCGACGGTGGACAGGCCGAGAGCCCCACGTTGTCAGCCCAGCAGCGGGCTTTTCTACGCCTGACCCGTCCGCTCGGGCTGCTCGACGGCACAGCGCTGCTCGCCGCGCCGACCGAGTTCGCCAAGGACGCGATCGAACGGATCCTGCGCCAGCAGATCAGCGACGCCCTGGGGCGCCACCTCGGCGGCCCGATCAACCTCGCGGTGGTCGTCGACCCCGACGGGGCCGCCACCGGGACAGAGGTGCCGGCCGGCCCGGCCACCGCCGCAGACTGGGCGCCCGAGCTCATGGACAGCACCGGACCGCTGCCTGCGGCCAGCCTCGCGCCCGATCCCGACCTGAGCACCCGCTCGGACATGTGGCCGACCTACACCTCGGCCACCAGCGACGTGAACTCCCGCTCGCGCACCCGGCTCAACGAGCGCTACACCTTCGACACGTTCGTCATCGGCGCGTCCAACCGCTTCTCCCACGCCGCGGCCGTAGCGGTGGCCGAGGCGCCGGCGCGGGCGTACAACCCGCTGTTCGTCTGGGGCGACTCCGGGCTGGGCAAGACGCACCTGTTGCACGCCGTCGGGCATTACACGCAGCGGCTGTTCCCCGGCACCCGGGTGCGCTACGTGTCCACCGAGGAGTTCACCAACGACTTCATCAACAGCCTGCGCGACGACCGCAAGGTGGCGTTCCAGCGCCGCTACCGCGACGTCGAGGTGCTGCTGGTCGACGACATCCAGTTCCTGGAGGGCAAAGAAGGAACCCAGGAGGAGTTCTTCCACACCTTCAACACGCTGCACAACGCAAACAAGCAGATCGTGGTCTCCTCCGACCGACCGCCCAAGCGGCTGGAGACGCTGGAGGACCGGATGCGCACCCGGTTCGAGTGGGGCCTGATCACCGACATCCAGCCGCCGGAGCTCGAAACCCGGATCGCCATCCTTCGCAAGAAGGCACAGCAGGACAGGTTGGCCGCCCCTGCCGAGGTGCTGGAGTTCATCGCGTCGCGCATCGAGCGCAACATCCGCGAGCTCGAGGGAGCGCTGATCCGCGTTACCGCGTTCGCCTCGCTCAACCGCCAACCTGTGGACACCCAGCTCGCTGAGATCGTGCTACGTGACCTCATCCCGGACTCCCAGACCTCCGAGATCACCGCGCCGACGATCATGGCGGTGACTGCGGAGTACTTCGACGTGTCCATCGAGGAGCTGTGCGGGCCGACCAAGACCAAGGCGCTCGCGCAGGCTCGGCAGATCTCGATGTACCTGTGCCGCGAGCTGACCGACCTCTCGCTGCCGCGCATCGGGCAGACGTTCGGCAACCGCGACCACACCACGGTCATGCATGCGGACAAGAAGATCCGCAACGAGATCGCCCAGCGACGCAAGACCTTCGAGCAGGTTCAGGAGCTCACCGCGCGCATCAAGCAGCGCTCGCGGCAGTAAGTCCCGCGGGTCCACAGTCAAGGGCACGCACCGAGAGTCATCGGTTGGTAACGAGCCGTGACGCTAGGTGACACCGGCCACCTGAGTGGCTCCCGAACGCACGGCATACCTGCTAGACCAGCGTGGTGGTTGCACTGCGTTAACCATCCACCACCGATCACCCACATCTGGGGACAAGTCTGTGGAGCACGCACCCTCGAGGGCGCCGGCGGGACGCACCGAGAGTGGACATCCGGCGCACAACTCCGTCCGCGCGGGGCCGGTCGGGGGGTATCCAGCGGGCCGGCGACGGCCGCTGGGGACCGCCGATCGAACCGTCCCAGGGCCGTCCACACCGCGACACGCACTGGACCTGCAGACCTGCCGGTCATCCACACAACCCACAGCCCCTACTACTACTGCTGTTGTTGTTCTTCAGGGAAAAGAACTACTACTAAGTGTGTGTACGCCCCGGCGGCCGCCCAAGGCGTCGTCGATGCATGCACAACCCCTTGATAAACCTGGTCGCGGCACTGCCTCTACGGTGTGCAAACCGCTGGCCCGCTTGCTGAAAGGTCCCTGAAGATGAAGATCAGGGTTGAACGTGACTCCCTGGCCGACGCCGTTGCGTGGGTCGCGCGCAGCCTGCCCGCCCGGCCCGCCGTGCCGGTTCTCGGCGGCGTGCTGCTCGAAGCCGGAGCGGGCGCCGACGGCGAGAGCCTGACGGTCTCGGGATTCGACTACGAGGTCTCCGCCAGGGTCGAGCTGCCGGCCGCGGTGAACGCCTCCGGCCGGGTCCTGGTGTCCGGCCGGCTGCTGGCCGACATCACCCGTGCGCTGCCTGCACAGCCTGTGGATATAACCGTCGACGGGTCCCGTGCGGCGATCAACTGCGGCAACGCGAAGTTCAGCCTGCCGACCATGCCGGTCGAGGACTACCCCCAGCTTCCGCAGATGCCCCAGCGCGCCGGCTCGGTGCAGGGGGAGAGCTTCGCCGAGGTGGTCAACCAGGTCGCGGTGGCCGCCGGCCGCGACGACACGCTGCCGATGCTGACCGGGATCCGGCTGGAGATCGAGGGCGACCGGCTGACCATGGCGGCCACCGACCGCTTCCGGCTGGCGGTGCGCGAGCTCGGCTGGGAACCGGCCGACAACAAGCTGTCCACCGCCGTGCTGGTGCCCGCGCGCACGCTCGCCGAGCTGGCCAAGACGCTCGGCGGTCCGGGCGCGGTGGAGATCGCGCTGACCGAGGGTGACGGGATGCTGGGCGTGGCCGGCGCCGGGCGCCGGGGGACCACCCGGCTGCTCGACGCGGAGTTCCCCAAGTACCGCCAGCTGCTGCCCAAGGAGCACACGTCCACGGCGATCGCCGACGTCGCGCCGCTGGTGGAGGCCATCAAGCGGGTGTCGCTGGTGGCCGACCGGGTGGCACAGGTACGCATGGAGTTCAGCTCCGACGTGTTGCGGCTTGCCGCGGGTGGGGACGATGTCGGCAGCGCCGAGGAGGAGCTGTCGTGCCAGCTGGACGGTGCGCCGCTGACCATCGCGTTCAATCCGGGTTATCTGCTCGACGGCCTCGGCGCGTTACGCACCGATCGGGTGCACCTGGCCTTCACCACGCCCAGCCGCCCCGCGCTGTTCCGGCCCGCGCCGGCCGAGGGTGCCGAGCTGGACGAGTCTGGGTACGTGCACCTGCTGATGCCCGTGCGCCTGCCGGGCTGAGCCCTGCTCCGGCCTTGTACGTGCGCCAGCTCTCGGTGACCGACTTCCGCTCCTGGGAGCAGGTCGAGCTGAACCTCGATCCTGGGGTGAGCGTGCTGCTGGGTCCGAACGGGGCAGGCAAGACCAACCTGATCGAGGCCGTCGGCTACCTGGCGACGCTCGGCTCGCATCGGGTGGCCACCGACGCGCCGTTGGTGCGCCGCGGCGCCGAGCGGGCGGTGGTCCGTGGCGCAGTGGTGCACACCGGCCGCGAGCTGGTGATCGAGCTGGAGATCACCCCTGGCCGGGCCAACCGGGCGAGGCTCAACCGGGCGCCGGTGTCACGGCCGCGCGACGTGCTCGGCGTGCTGCGCAGCGTGCTGTTCGCCCCGGAGGACCTGGCGCTGGTGCGTGGCGAGCCGTCGGACCGCCGGCGGTTCCTCGACGAGCTGCTGGCGGCGCGGACGCCGCGCTACGCCGGGGTTCGCGGCGACTACGAGCGGGTGCTGCGGCAGCGCTCGGCACTGCTCAAGACCGCGCGGGTGGCCGGTGATCTCCGCACGCTCGACGCCTGGGACGGCCACCTCGCGACGCACGGGTCGGCGTTGCTGGCCGGGCGGCTGCGGCTGCTCGCCGACCTCGCGCCGTACGTGCGGCAGGCCTACGCCGACGTCGCGCCGACCTCGGCGCCTGCTCAGCTGCGCTACCGCAGCGCGCTCGGGGAGGACCTGGAGCCCGACGAGGCCGCGCTGGAGCAGCTGCTGCTGGCGGAGGTGGCCCGGTTGCGGACCCAGGAGGTCGAGCGCGGGGTGTCCCTGGTGGGCCCGCACCGCGACGACCTCGAGCTGCTGCTGGGCGACGGGCCGGCCAAGGGGTACGCCAGCCACGGTGAGTCGATCTCGTTCGCGCTGGCGCTTCGGCTCGGTTCCTTCGAGCTGCTGCGCGCCGACGGCGGCGAACCGGTGCTGGTGCTGGACGATGTGTTCGCCGAGCTGGACACCGACCGGCGGCGGGCGCTGACCGCGGTGGCGCAGCGGGCCGAGCAGGTGCTCGTCACCGCGGCGGTGCCCGACGACGTGCCGCCCGAGCTGGCCGGGTCACGCTTCGAGCTGAGCGGAGGGAAGGTGCGCCGTGTCGGATGACGGGAACGACAACCCCGCCGAGGAGCCCGTCGCGGGCAGCGGCTCGGATCTCGCCCGCGACGCGCTGCGG
>JACDBJ010000058.1 GCA_013695005.1 Pseudonocardiales bacterium | reverse complement strand
AATGTGCCGCGTGAGCAGCGGCCACCCTGGTCGTTCTGGGCTGCGTGCGGGCTCGGGGTGGCCACCGTGCTGGTCTTCGCCGCGGTGCAGGGCGCGGGCCAGCTACGGGTCGCCGATCTGTGGCTGCTGGCCGCGGTCGCTCTCGGGGCGCTGGGCTACGCCGAAGGGGGCGCGTTGGCCCGGGAGCTCGGCGGCTGGCAGGTGATCTCCTGGGCGCTGCTGATCGCACTGCCGGTGGTGGCGCCCCTTGCTGCACTCGGGCTGCTCCTGCACCCGCCGGTGGACCCCTCCCCCGCCGCCTGGCTGGGCCTGGCCTACGTCAGCGTCATCAGCATGTTCGCCGGGTTCTTCGCCTGGTACCGCGGCCTCGCCGCGGGCGGCATCGCGCGGATCGCCCAGCTCCAGCTCGCCCAGCCGATGCTCACCCTCGTGTGGTCCGCGCTGCTGCTCGCCGAACACATCGGCCCCCCACCATCGCCGCCGGACTCGCCGTCGTCGCGGCCGTCGCCCTCACCCAGCGCACCCGCCACCACCCGGCCAAGGAGTCTCGATGACCACGCGGCACCCCACGATCGTCATCACCCGCCGCCTCGCACCCGGCATCGTCGAAGGGCTCGCCGAGTCCTGTCAGGTGCGTCAGCACGACAGCGACGTCCCGATGTCCCGCGCCGCCCTGCTCGACTCCGCGGCGGGTAGCGGCGCGCTGCTCTCGACGCTGGCCGATGTCGTGGACTCCGAACTGCTCGACGCCGCGGGCCCGGGTCTGCGGATCGTCGCCACCCACGCGGTCGGATTCCACAACATCGACATACCCGCGTGCACGGCCCGCGGGGTCATCGTCACCAACACCCCCGACGTCCTCACCGACGCCACCGCCGACCTGGCCTGGGCGCTGCTGCTCGCCGCGGCCCGCCGGGTCGGCGAGGGAGAACGATGGATCCGCGCCGGGAAACCGTGGCAATGGGCACCGACGTTCCTGCTCGGCCGGGAACTGCGCGGCGCCACCCTCGGGATCATCGCCTGGGCCGCATCGGCCGGGCCGTCGCACGCCGCGGCGGCGGCTTCGGCATGACCATCACCTACCACAACCGGCAACCCGTCCCACCCCGCCTGCTCGACGGGCTACCCGCCCGCTACAGCGACCTGCCCGCGCTGCTCGCCGACAGCGACGTCATCTGCCTGTGCTGCCCGCTCACCGAGCAGACCCGACATCTCCTCGACGCCACCGCACTGAAACAGATGCGGGCCTCCGCCATCCTGGTCAACATCGCCGCCGGCGGCATCGTCGACGAGAACGCCCTCGCCGACGCCCTCGACGCGAGCGAGATCTTCGCCGCCGCCCTCGACGGATACGAACACGAGCCAGAGGTCCACCCCCGGCTGATCACCCACGAACGGGTCGTCCTCGCCCCACACCTGGGCAGCGCGACCGAGCAGACCCGCCACGCCATGGGCCTGCTCGCCGCCCGCAACATCCTCGCCGTCCTCACGGGACACCCCCCACTCACCCCCGTCCCGGCGAGAACCGTTGAGGCATGACGTCCTCTGCTGCCAGAGGGTGTCAGCGCCTCGACCCGTCGATGAGGTCGTAGGTCTCGGCCACGTGCCCGAGGGCCCCGGTCTCGATCCGGAGCTGGTTGAGCCGCGTCATGCGGCCAAGGTGCCCGATCTCTCATCGTCGTGCATCTCGTTCACCAGACCCGCGGACCGGATGATCCGTAGTCGCCCGCGTCGATCAAGCGAGAGGTCTGCACTTCGGGTGGCGGATCCTCCGACCCTGTCGCACCCCACCATGCGCACGAGCGGCCACGGCGTCCACCTGTGCGGACGCCGCGACATCACCGAAACCAGTCGCCGCCGTTCTGCGTGCGGAACGGTATCGGTAACCAAAGGGGGTCTCGCAAGCCTCCTCAACAGGACGGCGCTGACCATGGGCGTCAGCGCCACCACCGTCGTGCCCACCACGGTCGGGAGGAATCGGCTCTCGGATTGTGCAGGGTCTTCGCGCGGAACTCCTTGTCGGCCCGCTCGACCACCGCCCGCAGCGGGGCGGCCCGCCGGCGCGGGAGCGCGAGCAGCGCCCGCTCGAGCTCATCGCGGGCCATGGGCCCGATGAACTCGGTCCAGTCGTTGTGCGGTGCGCTCAGCACCGCCCGTGGCAGGGATGCGGTGCGCCGCCAGGCCTCAAGCGCACGTCGCACCCGCGCCGAGCTGACCTCGGGACGAGCGAGCCGGTCCAGGGCACGGCTGGTGGCCATCGGCACACTTGGGATGACCGTGGTCGCTGATTGTGCGGCTGCCGCGCGCAGGCGGGAGGGGCGCCTACGGGGCATCGGTCCTTCGTGTTCGTGTTGAGCCCATCGCCCGATCATCGCATCCGGAGAGCCGATGCGACAGCTCATCGAGCTCCCGGTCAGCCATCGGTCTGCGCGAAATCGTTCGACGTCCAGGTCGCTATGAGCTGGGCTCCCCAACGATCGCGAGCTGGCCCGGTAAGCGATGGGGGTGCGGTGACGCCGGCGTGTCGACATGGTGTCGATGGGCTCTGTTGCGTTGGCGCGGACGAGCGATGCGGGGCCGCTGTCGATGTGGGATTTAGATGGTCTTCGCAAGTTCGGTGAACGCGGCGGCGAGGCGGTGCTGGGGATCGACCTCGACACCGAGTTCGTAGTGACCGCGGCGGAGGTTCTGGATAAAGGCATGTCCGGTGCTGATCACCCGCGCCGAGCGAAGCCGTTTCAGCCCACGCATCGGTCGCAGCCGGGACTTCAGCCGGCCGTGGTCGGCTTCGATTGGGTTGTTCGCGTACTGCTCGGTGACGTGGTGCGCGGCCGCCAGCAGCTCATCGAGTACGCGGGGGTAGGCCGGTGCTCGGTCGGTGGTCACCTCGCTGGGCTGCGGGGCGCGCTGCAGAGCCTGGGTGAAGAACCTGCCGGTGGCCGCCAGGTCTCGCTTCTGCGAGACCAGGACCTCGATGAGCTGCCCGGACTGGTCCACCGCCCGATACAGATAGATCCACCGTCCGGCGACCTTGACATAGGTCTCGTCGACGAACCAGCGGTCACCGGCGGCGTGG
>JACDBJ010000036.1 GCA_013695005.1 Pseudonocardiales bacterium | reverse complement strand
CGGCTGGTGTACGTGCCGCCGCCGGACGCGCAGGGCCGCGCAGACATCCTGCGGACCGCGGCCCGCAACATCCCGCTCGCCCCAGACGTCGACCTCACCGCGCTCGCCGCCGAGCTGGAGGGCTACTCAGCCGCCGACTGCGTCGCCCTGCTCCGCGAGGCGGCACTGACCGCGATGCGGGAGTCGCTGCAGGCCTCCGAGGTCACCGCCGCCCAGCTCGCCGCCGCCCGCCGTGCGGTCGGCCCGTCGCTTGACCGGCTGCAGGTGGCCCAGCTCGCCGGCTATGCCGAGACGCGGCGCTCCAGCTGATCGAGGCCGCCATCACCCGATCGCGAGTTCGATCACTGCAGATCACCGTGTGTGCACGGTCTGTTCGGAGAATGCCTCGCGCCATCACCCATACCGGTGGTATGTGTACACTCCCCCGCGTTCTTCAAGCCGAGGATGGTTACAGAGCGTTCAGACGTGTCTACTGAGGTCAAGGGCCTCCGGGGCCCGATAGGCCGGTGGGGAGCCTGAGGTGCAGGTTGACGCTGGCGCGACCGCGTGGGTTTTGGCGAGCGCGTGTTTGGTGCTGCTGATGACCCCGGCCATCGCCATTTTCTATGGCGGGCTGGTCCGGGCGAAGAACGTCCTGGGCATGCTGATGCAGAACTTCGCGACGATCGCCCTGGTGAGCACCGTGTGGGTGATCATCGGTTACTCGCTCGCCTTCGGTTCGGGCAGCACGCTCATCGGCGACGTCCACTTCGCCGGCCTGAACAACATGAACGAGCCGGTCCCCGGCTTCACCGGCGAGGACACCCAGATCATCCCGCCGATCGTGTTCGTCGCCTTTCAGATGATGTTCGCGGTGCTCACCGCCGCGCTGATCACCGGCGCGACCGCCGACCGCTGGCGCTTCGGGGCCTTCGTCGCCTTCATCCCGCTGTGGACCCTGCTGGTCTACGCCCCCATCGCGCACTGGGTGTTCTCCCCGGACGGCTGGGCCAATCAGATGGGTGCGCTGGACTTCGCCGGCGGCACCGTGGTGCACGCCAACGCGGGTGCCGCGGCGCTGGTCATGGCGATCGTGCTCGGTCGGCGGCGCGGCTGGCCGGACGACGCGATGCCCGGGCACAACCTGCCGCTGGTCATGCTTGGCACCGGGTTGCTGTGGTTCGGCTGGTTCGGGTTCAACGCGGGCTCCCAGCTCAAGGCCGACGAGGTCGCCGGAACCGCGCTGGTCAACACCCACGTTGCGGCCTCGGCGGGGTTGCTCGCCTGGATTGCCGTCGAGAAGCTGCGCTACGGCAAGTGCACCTCGCTCGGTGCGGTCTCCGGCGCGGTGGTCGGCCTGGTCGCCATCACCCCGGCCGCCGGCTACGTCAGCCCGATCGGCGCGATCGCCGTTGGCCTGCTGGCCGGCTCGATCTGCGCGTTCGCCGTTGGCCTGAAGCTGCTGCTGCGCGTCGACGACTCGCTGGACGTGGTGGCCGTGCACCTGGTCGGCGGCGTGGTCGGGTCACTGGCGGTCGGGCTGTTCGCCACCCGGGAGGTCAACCCGGCCGGAGCCGACGGCCTGTTCTACGGCGGGGGCTACGCCCAGCTCGGCCTGCAGGCCATCGCCGTGCTGGCGGTGATCGCCTACTCGTTCGTGATCACCGGGGTCCTGGGCGCGTTCCTCACCCGCCTGCTGCGTAGCCGGGTCGAGCCGCAGGACGAGGTGCTCGGGCTCGACCTGTCGCAGCACGGCGAGTCTGCCTACGAGCACGCCTACCCCGGTAGTCCGCTGAGCGGCCAACAGGGCGGCCAACAGAGCGGCCAGCAGGGCCGCCAGAGCAACGGCGCAGGGGAGCAACCACTCGTGCCTGCGACCCAAAGACCGGGTTCCGCCCGCGGCGCAGCCGGCTCCATGGGCGGCGACCTGAACGCGCGCGCGCCGCGGCCGCGCTTCGAGTACGACCCGACGGCCACCCCGCCCCGAGCGCCCGGCCGGCACTACGACGGCACCGAATGGCCGGGGCAGCAGCCGCGGTCGCCGATGTCGGAGGGGGGCAACCAGTCATGACCGTGCGCCAGGCCGCCCCGGACACCCGCCGGCACGCGCGAGCCCGAAGGTTCCGGGTCGTTGCCGCGTTCGTGCTCATTGGCGCCCTGCTGCTGCCGCTGTCGCTGTTGTTCTGGCGGTTCTGGGCGAGCACCGGTGACGAGCAGACGGTCATCGGGGACGAGCGCAGCGGCGTGGTCTACTTGCGACCACTGATCGGCCTGCTGACCTCGCTAGACGAGGCCCAGGCCGCCGCGGTGCGCGGCCAGCCCGTCGACGTCGGCAAGGTGCGCAACGCGGTCACAGCCGTCGCCGACGTGGATCGCACCCAGGGTTCGGCGCTGCGCGTGCAGGAGCGCTGGGCGAGCCTGCGCACCCAGATCGAGGGCGTGATCGGGCGTGCCGTACCCGCGGGCAGGGAGGCGTTCAACACCTATAGCGAGAGTGTCGACCTGCTGGTCAACCTCGCGATCAAGGTGGGCGACGAGTCACGGCTGATCCTCGACCCGCGGATCGACACCTACTACCTGATGGACACGGCGTTGCTCCGGCTGCCACCGATGCTGGTCGACGCCGGCCGGGTAGCGGACCTCCCGCTGATCGTCGCGCCGGCAAGGCCGACCGAGCCGGGCGCAGCGGCGCCGGCAGCCGCCGAACCGGTGCAGGTCACCGCCGCGAAGGACCGGCTGTCGCGGTCCTTCGTGGCCCTGGACGCCGGGCTGCGCAAGAGCTTCGACGTGACCGCCAGCCGCACGCTGGGGCAGAGCATGCTCGGCCCGCTGGATGCCTTCGGCGCCCCGGTCAGGGCGCTGGCGCCGAGCGCGGTGCTGGTCGACCCACCGGTGACCCGGTCCGACCCCGCGGGCACGGCGGCGACCAGGTCCGAGGTGCGGCGGGCCGGGCTCTCACTGAGCACGGTGACGCTCGACGAGCTCGACAAGCTGCTGGTGTCACGCGAGGACGCGGTCTCCGTGCAGCGCACGCAGGCGTTGGCCGCGCTGATCGTCGCGGCACTGCTCACCACGGGCATCCTGTGGTTGCGGCTGCCGGCGCCTGAGACGTCACGCACGCCGGAGAGCGAGCCGGTCGACCTTCCGATCGACGAGCAGGTCAGCGGTGCGCCGGAGGCCGTCTACCCGGTGGAGCGCGACCTGGTCGACGCCCGCGAGCTGCTGACCAACGCCGAGCTCATCCACGTCGGGCGCGGGCTGAGAGCCCCCAGCCGGCGGGATCGGGGCGACGATGAACGGTAGGCCGCGATGATCCTCGGCCGGCTGAGCGTCCGGCAGAAGCTCAGCCTGCTCCTCATGGTCCCGTTGATCATGGTTGTGGTCCTGATCGTGCCCTTCGTGGCCGATCGCGCCACCGACGCCCGCACCGCGTCGAGCACGGCGACCGCGGCCGACACCGCCAGGGCGGCGGCCGCGCTGGTCCAGGACCTGCAACGCGAGCGCCTGCTGCAGGTCGGTTACCTGGCCACCCCCGGCGCCAGCCGCAGCCCGGTGCTGCAGGCGTCGCAGGCGGTCCGCGACCGCACCGTCGAGCTGCAGACCGACCTCGGCCGCCGGGCCACCGGAGATCTCAGCGCCGCCCTCACCAAGGTCGACGGCCTGAGCCAGCTGCGCCCCGGCGTGCTGTCCAGGACAGCGCAGCCGCGGGCGGTGTTCCAGGTCTACACCGAGGCGATCAACGGCGTGCTCTCCTCGCTGGGGTTGCTCACCCAGCAGGAGGCCGACGCCGCCGGTGGCCGCCAGGTCGGTGGGCTGAACGCGTTGCTGCGTTCCAACGAGGCCGGCAGCGCGGTCGGCGCCGCCTTCGTCGTCAGCACAGTGGACGCCAACACCGGACGCGCCCTGCTGGCGGAGGCGACGGCGGCGCAGCGGCTGCACACCGAGGCGTTCCTGCAGCTGGCCGCCCAGGTCGAGGCCGACCTGTTCCGTACCGTGGACACCAGCCAGGCGACGTTCCGGGTGAACCAGCTGCTGCGCGGTGAGCTCACCGCGCCCGACCCGGTCGGGCTGGCCACCATCGCGGTCGGCGCGTTCGAGGCGCAGAGCACCCTGCGACGGCTGGTGCAGGACCGGATCGCGCAGCAAATCAACGCACAGGCGGGCAGCGCGGCAGCCAACGCGACCATCGCCGCCATCGTGGTCGGCGCGGTCGCCGTCATCCTGTTCGCTCTGGTCATCGCCCTGATCGTGGCGGTGAGCCGGTCGATCGCCCGCCCGCTGCGCCGGCTGTCCCGGGCGGCAACGGCAGTGGCCGACCTCGCGAACGCCGAGCTGGTCCGCGTCTCCGACGACGAGAGCCCAGAGCGGGAGACCCCGCGCCTCGCCGCGATCGACATCGGTTCGCAGGACGAGATCGGCGAGCTCGCCGTGGCGTTCAACCGGGTCCAGGCGACCGCCGCGTTGCTGCTGGAACGCCAGCTGATCAGCCGGCGCAACGTCGCGACGATGTTCGCCAGCGTCGGGCGGCGCACCCAGAACCTCGTCGGCCGCCAGCTGAGCATGATCGAGGATCTCGAGCGCAACGAGACCGACCCCGACCTGCTCGCCGGGCTGTACCGCATCGACCACGTGTCGGCCCGCCTGCGACGCACCGCGTACAGCCTGCTGGTCGTGGCGGGTGCGGCGGAGGAGAGCTACGGCGCCGAGCCGCTCGCGCTGGCCACCGTCATCCGCTCGGCGCTGAGCGAGATCGAGGGCTTCCAGGAGGTGCAGCTCGGCGACATCACGAACGTGACGGTGTCAGCCAACCTGGTCTCCGACCTCGCGTTGCTGCTGGCCGAGCTGCTGGAGAACGCCACCTCGTTCTCCCCGCCCGGCTCGCCGGTCACGGTGCGGGCGCACATCGACACCGACCACTGCCGGATCAGCGTCATCGACCACGGCATCGGTATGCCCCCCGAGCAGCTCGCCCAGGAGAACCGCCGGCTCGTCGAACGCGAGCGCCTGGACATCGTGCCGACCAGTGTGCTCGGGCTCTTCGTGGTCGGGCGGCTGTCGCGCCGGCACGGCTTGTCGGTGCGGCTGGCACCCACCTCGGGCCGCGGCGTGACAGCGCTGGTGGACATCCCCATCAGCCTGCTCGTCGGCGGCGTCGCTGCCCCGGCACCGCCCGAGCCGTCCTACGCGGCGATACTGCCGCCGGCTGCGGCCTTCGCCGGCTTCGGCTCCGACCCGCCACCCAACGCCCAACCGATGACGAGCTTCCCCTGGTTCTCCGTCGAGCAGCAGGCGACGCTGGCCGGCGCGTTCGACAGCCAGGCGCTCGCCGTACCCCCGACGATGCCGCTGCCGGCCTTGGGGCCGGGCCCCAGTGGTCCGCCGCAACGGCCGCCGCTGCCCGGACCGCGGCCCGCAGC
>JACDBJ010000025.1 GCA_013695005.1 Pseudonocardiales bacterium | reverse complement strand
TGCTCACGGTCCGCGAGTAGGAATCCATCTCGGCCACACCGACCACCGCCCAGACAATTACACCGTTGCAAGGAGCTAACGGTCTAGCCGCCGAAGGTGTTCCGGATCGGCAGCATCGCCTGGTTGCCAGCTCAAGCCCGGCCCGCCCCACCCGTTGCGCCGCAGCGCCCTGCGGGCCTCGCGGGCGTTGCGGCCGACCAGCCGATCGACGTAGAGCACGCCGTCGAGGTGGTCCATCTCGTGCTGCATGCAGCGGGCCAGGAAGCCGTGCGCCTCCACCTCGACCGGCTGACCGTGCTCGTCGACGCCCACGACCCTTGCCCAGTCCGCCCGCCCGGTCGGGAACTGCTCGCCGGGCAGCGACAGGCAGCCCTCCCAGTCCGCCTCCGGGTCCGGCATGGTCTCCGGGACCGGCGAGGTCTCCATCACCGGGTTGACCATCACGCCCCGCGCACGCACGCCGGCCACCTCGTCGGGGCAGTCGTAGACGAACACCCGCAACGGCACGCCGATCTGGTTGGCCGCCAGCCCGACGCCGTGCGCCGCCGCCATCGTGTCGAACAGGTCGACGACCAAGCCGGCCAGCTCGTCGCCGAACTCGGTCACCGGTTCGGTCGGAGCCCGTAGTACGGGGTCGCCGAGAATCCGGATCGGGCGAACCGCCATGGTGGGTAACCGTATCGGGCCTTGCTGAGGCCGACCGGCCTCCGGGCGAGTCCTGACAGCGCCGACGCGGGCGTCCGTGGTTCAATGTGCGGCGAATGACATGCTTGTGATTCAGTGTGCGCGCACAGTAGGCGAGGAGGGTGATGGACTCCGCTGAGGTCGTCGCAGGCCTCGCCCACGACGGCGAGATCTTGAACCGGCGCGAGCGCGAGATCTTGGTCTTCGAGGCCCAGTGGTGGAAGTACGCCGGGGCGAAGGAACAGGCCGTTCGCGAGCTGTTCGACATGTCGGCCACGCGCTACTACCAGCTGCTCAACGCGCTGATCGACAAGCCGGCGGCCTTGATGGTCGACCCGCTGCTGGTCAAGCGGCTGCGCCGGCTGCGCTCAAGCCGGCAACGGCGCACTGCGGCGCGTCGGCTCGGCATCGAACCCGGGTGACGCGAGACTGATCACCGGGCCTGCACGACCGGCGAGGGACGGAGGCTAAGGAGTGGCCTTGATAGAGCCCGACCCCGCGGGTAGCGGCTTACCCGCGATGCGGATCGCGGGTTTCGCGCTGCTCGGGGTCGCCGCTGTGGCCACCGTGATCGGCCTCGGCACGTTGGCCACCGAAGGCAACACCACGGCCGCGCCGACGAGCTCGGCCAGCGTCACCGCAACGACCGAAACCTCCAGCTCGACACCGCCGGTCACCACGACCACGGCGCCGCTCACGACCACTGCCGCCCCCGTCGCCCCGCCGCCTGCCCCGCCGCCTGCCCCGGTGCGAGCGCCGCTGCGGGTATACAACAACAGCACGATCCCCGGCCTGGCGAACCGGGCGGCAGAAGACTTCCGGTCGGCCGGTTGGCCGGTCGAGGAGGTCGGCAACTACCCCGGCGGGATCATCCCCACCAGCACGGTCTACTTCCGCCCGGGCAGCGGCGAGGAGGTCGCGGCGCGCCAGCTCGGCTCTGAGTTCGGGCTTCGCGTCGAGCCGCGGTTCGCCGGGCTGGGCGACGCGAGCCCGGGCCTGATCGTGATCGTCACCAACGACTATCAGCGCCGGTAGGGATGGTCCGACGCCGCGATCCGTAGCGACGGGCGGGAGTCGCCGGTCCTGATCGGCGCCGGCCGGGGCCGCGCCCGCTCCTTGCCGGAGGAGACGTCCCTGGCGTGGTGCAGGACTGCGAGCAGTGCGTCGCGCACCGAGAGCCGGTCCCTGGCATCGAAGGTGATCACCGGGATCTGCTCACGGATCGCCAGCGCCCACCGGACGTCGGCGAGATCGTGGGCGAGCGTGCCGTCGAACAGGTTCAGCGCCACCACGAACGGCAGCTCGATCTTCTCGAAGTAGTCGATCGCCGGGTAGCAGGAGTCCAGCCGGCGGGTGTCGCAGATGACCAGCGCACCGAGCGCGCCGAGGCTCAGGTCCGGCCACATGAACCCGAAGCGGTCCTGGCCGGGCGTGCCGAAGAGGTAGAGCTTGAGGCTCGGGTCGATGGTGATGCATCCGAGGTCCAGCGCGACCGTCGTGGTCGTCTTCTCCGGTACGGCTCCGGTGCGGTCGATCTCCGCGGCGACCGAGGTCATGACGGCCTCGGTGGTGAGCGGCGTGATCTCCGAGATCGCCCCGACCGTGGTCGTCTTGCCCACGCCGAACCCACCGGCTATGACGATCTTGACCGGTACGGGGGCGCGTCGGCCCTCGCCGCCGGCGACGGGCTGCGCCCGCTCAGGAGATCGCTTGGAGTCCACGGATCACCTTCTCGATGGTCTCGACGTCGGAGGCCAGGCCGACTTCCGGCCGGAGTACAGCCAGGTGTCCCAGCGCAACCAGGTCTCCAACGAGGACCCGCACGACGCCGATGTGCAGTCCCAGCCGGGCAGCGGTCTCGGCCACCGACAGCGGCGCGTCGCACAGCTCGACGATGTCGCGTTTCTCGTACGCGAGCCCCTCGCGGGTGGCTTGGCCCAGCTCCGTCGTCACGACCTGCGCCTCGATCTCCAGCGCCACACCCGTCGAGGACACCCGGCCGCCGGTGAGCAGGTACGGGCGCAGCGCGCCGTGATCAGGCGTCTGCTGGTACTCGTGCGGTGCCGGCTGCTGCGGCGGTGGCGGCTGCTCGGCGCCGGGCAGGTACGGGCGCACCCTGGCCGCGCCAGGCTGGTCCGGGTTGTCGGGCGGATTGCCGGTCATGGCGGATCAGAGTCCGACGATGTTCTTGAGCTCCTCGACGAGCTGCGGTGTGAGCACCGCGCCCGCACGGTTGGTGAACTGCGCCATCTCGTAGGCGATGTTGCCCAGGTTGGCGGACTTGGCGGCGAGCACGCCGAGCGCAGATCCGGCGCTGATCGTGCTGACCAGCATGTACCCGCGATCCAGGTCGATGATGGTCTTGATCGGCTCGCCGAGGTCGTAGCAGCGCGCCGCGCCGTTGGCGAGGCTCATGATCGCGCAGGTGATGGCGGCGAGTCGGTCCGCGCTGGCTTGGTCCAGCGCCGAGGACATCGCCATCAGCAACCCGTCGGAGGACACCGCGATCGCCTCGATCACACCAGGGGTCTCCGACGCGAACCGGTTCAGCAGCCAGTTGAAGCTCTGCGCATCGTCACTGATGTGTTGGGCTGGAGCAGTCATCGTCCACCCTCCTTCTGCGTCGTCAGTGTCGACTGCGGTGTCTCCGCGGACGGCGTCGACGCGCCTGTACCGGTTCCCTCGGCGAAGCCGTCGAGGAAGGCGTTGAGTGTGTCGCGCTCGGAGGTCGGGTCGAGCGTGCGAGCCGCCGCCGGGCTGGTGAGCCGGCTCGGCGCGGCCGGGAAGGTCGCGGCCTGGCGGTCACCGCCGCGCAGGGCTGCGGCCAGGTGGGCGCCGGGTACGCGGCGGGTCAGCCCGTTGCGGTCCTCATCGGCCGGCGGCTCCTGGATCTGCGGTGCCGGCCTCGGGGTGCTCGGGGTGCTCAGGACGTCATCACGGGTGGCCCTGGCGGCTCCTGCCTCGAACTCATCGATGGCGGCGCGGGCGGCGGCCGGGTCGCGCTCCGGTGGCCGTTA
>JACDBJ010000005.1 GCA_013695005.1 Pseudonocardiales bacterium | reverse complement strand
TCGCCGGCGACGTGGCGCTCGTGACACAGTGCGCGAGGTGACTGGTCGCGGTGATGCTGGCTTGAGCGGTCCATCGCGCCGGTCGTGGTTGACGCCGGGTGTTGGCGGTATCGGCACGGCTAGCTTCCTAGCCGATGTCGGCCACGAGGTCCCGACGTCGCTGATGGCGAGCTTTGTGACGGCCACGCTGGGCGCACCGGCGTCGGCGCTGGGGCTGATCGAGGGCATCTCCGAAGGCTTGGCCGGTGCCGGCCGGTTCGTCGGTGGTGCGCTTGCGGACGATCCAAAACGGCGTCGGACGGTCGTGGTCGGCGGCTACTCGGCCACAGCGGTGCTGTCGGCGCTGATCGGCACCACGACGTCCGTGCTGCAGGTCGGGGTGTTGCGTGGTGCGGCGTGGGCGGCCCGTGGCCTGAGGGTGCCGGCCCGGAATGCGCTGCTGGCCGACGTGGTGCCGGCGCAGGCCTATGGGCGGGCCTACGGCTTCGAGCGCACGATGGACAACCTGGGCGCGATCGTCGGCCCGTTGCTGGCCTTGGGGCTGGTGTCGCTGTTCAGCGTGCGCACCGCGATCCTGATCTCGGTCATCCCCGGGCTTCTCGCGGCCGTCGCGATCGTCTACGCGATCCGCCAGGCGAAGCTGCCCAAGGTGACCGAACGCCGCAAGCTGCGGTTTCAGATCCGCCCGGTGCTGCACGGCCAGCTCGGGCGGGTGATGGCCGGCTTCGCCGCGTTCGAAGTGGGCAACGTCGCAGCCACCTTGCTTATCCTGCGCGCGACCGATGTACTCGCCCCCGATCGCGGCATCGACGCGGCGACGCAGATCGCGATCGCGCTGTACGTGATCTACAACGTCGCCGCCACCATCACATCGTTCCCGGCCGGCGGGCTCTCCGACAAACTCGGCCACCACGGCCCCCTACTAGTCACCGCTGCCGGCGTCGCCGCGTTCATGCTCGCTTATTCACTTTTCGCGATCTCCGGGCCGGTGATCGTGCTGCTCGCGGTGGCGTTCGCGCTCGCCGGCGTGGGCATCGGCTGCGCAGAGACAGCAGAGCACGCCGCAGTCGCCTCCCTCGCACCCGAGGAGATCCGCGGATCTGCCTTCGGACTCCTGGCCACCGTGCAAGCGATCGGGAACGTCGCGGCCAGCGCGGTCGCCGGGCTGCTGTACACGCTGGCATCGCCGTCAGTCGCGTTCGCGTACCTGGCGGCGTGGATGCTCGTCGCTCTGGCCGCGCTCGCCTGGGCCGCCCTCCCACGCACGACAGCTGCCTAGCGATCGCACTGCCGCCGGAATCAGGCGGTGGCGGCGACGTCCAGCTCGGCCAGCAAGGTGCGCACGCGCTGCTCGATCTCGTCGCGAATGGGTCGCACGCTGCCCACCCCGAGCCCGGCCGGGTCCTCCAGTACCCACTCCTCGTAGCGGCGACCGGGGAACACCGGGCACGCGTCGCCGCAGCCCATGGTGATGACGACGTCGGCGGCGCGCACGATCTCGTCGGTCCACGGCTTGGGGTACTCGCGGGAGATGTCGATGCCGCGTTCGGCCATGGCGTCTACGGCGGCGGGGTTGACGCTGATGCCCGGTTCGGAGCCCCCGGACCACGCGATGGCCTGGTCGCCGGCGAGGTGTTCGAAGAATCCCATCGCCATCTGCGAGCGGCCGGCGTTGTGGGTGCACAGGAACAGCACGGTGGGCTTGCCATCGTGGGACTTGCCCTCGACCTTCGCCAGCGCGTGCAGCCGTTGCCGGGCGAAGCGCTCGGCCAGCAGCGGTAGGAAGTTGGGCACCGACGCCCTGGTGGCGAACTGGTCGTAGGAGGAGTGCAGGAACCGTTCGATGGTCTCCACACCGAACATCTCGGAGAACTCGCTCACCAGGTTCGATGCGGCGGTCTTCAGGGCGAGTCGCTGGTCGATGGACAGGTCCGGGTGCTGGAAGGTCTCGGTCATCGCTGCCTCTCAGGGCTGGTTGACGCGTGCGGCACGGTGATGTCCGCCGCCGCCATTGCGGCGTCGGGGTAGAGCGCGACGGCCAACCCGAGCCCGGCGAGTCCGCCGATCACCTGGGCGGCGACGAAGCCGGGGGTCGAGCCGGGAGAGATGCCGGCGAAGGTGTCGCTGAAAACCCGGCCGACCGTCACAGCGGGGTTGGCGAAGGACGTGGACGAGGTGAACCAGTACGCCGCCCCGATCCAGCTGGCCACCGCCACCGCGGACAGCGCCGCCCGCCGGCTGCGCGCCAGGCCGATGATCAGCGCGACCAGGCCGGTGGTGGCGACGACCTCGCCCACCCACAGGCCCAGGCCGCCGCGCTCGGTGGTGGAGACCTGCACGGCGGGCAGCGCGAACATCACGTTTGCCAGCAGCGCACCGAGCACCGCCCCGACGACCTGAGCGCCGGAGTAGGCCAGCGTCTCCCGGCCGCTCAGCCCGGTGCCCGCGCGCCGCCCGAGCAGCCAGTCCGCGGCCGAGACGAC
>JACDBJ010000595.1 GCA_013695005.1 Pseudonocardiales bacterium | reverse complement strand
GAGTTGTTCAGGTGCACGAGGTCGATCCGCCCAGTGATCGCCTTGACCCGGTCCACAGCGTCACCGAGCTCCTCGCCCGCGGCGAACGCGTGGCAGGTGTCCAGCACGAACCCGGCGTCGAACTCGCCGACCGCGTCCCACAACCGGGCCAGCATGTCGAAGCGGCGTGCGATGGCGTTCTCGCCGCCCGCGGTGTTCTCGATCAGGATCGGGACGGCGAAGCCGCCCGCGTCGGCCTGCCTGGACAGGAACTTGCGCCAGTTGTCGATGCCGACTGCGGGGTCCTCGCCCGCGGCGACGTGCCCGCCGTGCACCACCAGCCCCTGCGCGCCGACCGTCGCGGCACCCTGGGCGTACTCGGTGACCAGCTTGCGGGACGGGATCCGGATCCGGTTGTTCACCGACGCGACGTTGATCCGGTACGGCGAGTGCACGAACACGCCGAGCCGCCCGTCGAGCAGCTGCTCGGCCTGCGGGTGCGGCTGCGGCGACTCCCAGCCCTGCGGGTCGGACAGGAAGATCTGGACGACCTCGGCGCCGCGTTCGGCTGCCGCGGCGATGGGGTCGCCGTCGTGCACGTGGGCCCCGATGCGCATGGCAGGCAAGCCTACGGCCCGCCCCGAGGCCCGGCGCCCCGGCGCTGGCCGTCGGGCGGCACTCATGTGACAGAACTTGCTCCCAGGGTAGTTGTGGCGCACGAGTGCCGGGGCTAGCACTGGGCGCTGCCACGCCGGTGCTAGCCTGGAAAGGTCGCTGACCAGGGCGCAGGTGCCCCGGTGGTCCTCACAGCCCGGTCGGACGGCACGAGACCCTCCTGCCGCGGATGGACCGTGGCCGCTTAGCCCACAGGAGGTGAGTGGTTCTCATGCGTCACTACGAGCTCATGGTCATCCTCGACCCGAACCTCGACGAACGCACCGTTACCCCGTCCCTTGAGACCTTCCTCAACGTCGTCAAGAACGACGGCGGGTCGGTCGAGAACATCGAGGTCTGGGGCAAGCGCCGCCTCGCGTTCGAGATCCTCAAGCACGGCGAAGGCATCTACGCGGTGCTCGACGTCACCTGCGAGCCGGCCACGGTCGCCGAGCTCGACCGGCAGCTCACGCTGAATGAGTCAGTGCTGCGGACGAAGGTACTTCGCAAGGCAGCTGCGCGGCAGACCGCGCCGAGCGAAGGGTAGGACCCATGGCAGGCGACACGACTATCACTGTGGTCGGCAACCTCACCGCCGATCCCGAACTGCGGTTCACCCCCAGCGGTGCCGCGGTGGCCAACTTCACGGTGGCTTCCACCCCGCGCAGCTTCGACAAGGCCAGCGGGGAGTGGAAGGACGGCGAGGCGCTGTTCATGCGCTGCAACATCTGGCGCCAGGCCGCCGAGAACGTCGCCGAGACGCTCACCCGCGGTATGCGGGTGGTGGTGTCCGGCCGGCTGCGCCAGCGCAGCTACGAGACTCGCGAGGGCGAGAAGCGCACCGTGGTGGAGCTTGAGGTCGACGAGATCGGCCCGTCGCTCAAGTACGCCACCGCCAAGGTCAACAAGGTCAGCCGCGGCAGTGGCGGCGGCGGCTTCGGTGGCAGCGGCTCGGCGGAAGACCCGTGGGGTTCCGCGCCGCCGGCCGGCACGCCGGCGCCGGCAGCCGACGAACCACCGTTCTGATCCACCCCCACTGACCAGCTGACGAAGTCATTAGATCCAGGAGCTCCACCATGCCCAAGCCCGTACTGCGCAAGCCGAAGAAGAAGGTCTGCGCGTTCTGCAAGGACAAAGGCCAGCAGATCGACTACAAGGACACCGGCCTGCTGCGCAAGTTCATCTCCGACCGCGGCAAGATCCGGGCCCGCCGGGTCACCGGGAACTGCCGCCAGCACCAGCGTGACGTCGCGATCGCGGTCAAGAACGCCCGCGAGGTCGCCCTGCTGCCCTACACCTCGACCGCCCGCTAGGACCAGGAGTCAACGTGAAGCTCATCCTGACGGCGGACGTGCCCAACCTGGGCGAGCCGGGTGACCTCGTCGAGGTCAAGGACGGCTACGGCCGCAACTACCTGCTGCCCCGCCAGCTGGCGATCGTGGCTACCCGCGGCGCGGAGAAGCAGGTTGCCGCGATTCGCAAGGCGCAGAAGACCCGCCAGATCCGCGACCTCGACCACGCCCGCGAGGTGGCCGGTGAGCTGGCCGCGCTGCCGGCCGTCACGGTCACCGCGCGCACCGCGGCCAACAGCTCGCGGCTGTTCGGCTCGGTCGGCCCCGCGGACGTGGTGAACGCCGTGCGAGCCTCCGGTGGGCCGGCGCTGGACCGGCGCTCGGTGGAGCTGCCGAGCCAGATCAAGACGCTCGGCCGGCACAACGTGATCGTGCGGCTGCACCCCGAGGTCACCGCCGAGTTCGACGTCGAGGTCGCCTCCGGCTGAGCACCTGCCCAGCCCCGATTCCGTTCTGGTCGCGACACGCCCAAACGGCCGTTCGGAGCGACACGCCGGGCTGCGGCGGGGAAGTTCTATCCACATGCCCAGCGCGCCCGTTGATCAGCACGAACAGCGGAAATGGGAGCCGCCATCCACATGGTTGTGCACAGCCGACACCCAGGCTGGCCGGGCATTGCCCACCACGATCCCCAGGGCGTCAACAGGGCGGTGCACAAGCGGGTTTGTCCGCCATGGACCACCGGCCCTATGTTCCGCAGCGTTCGGATGTACGGCAGCAGTTGATCGAACAGTCGGGGTCGGCCGGTAAACACCTGCTCGTAGTTACGAGCGTGAAACCCCAGCGCGCGCTCACGAGCGGGAGGTGGACATCGGATGGCGGTGCCCGACGACCGGGGGATCTCCCGCCCCCGCGCGGTGCGCACCGCCGATACGCCGGCCGACTCCGCTGGGTTGCACCCGGCAACCTTCGATCGCCAGCCCCCGCAGGACCTGGTTGCCGAGCAGGCGGTGCTGGGCGGCATCCTGCTGAGCAAGGACGCGATCGCCGACGTCATCGAGGCACTGCGGCCTGACGACTTCTACTTCCCCGCGCACCAGACCGTCTACGAGTGCGTGCTGGACCTCTACGGGCGCGGGGAGCCGGCCGACGCGGTCACGGTGTCGGCGGAGCTGCAGCGGCGCGCGGAGCTGATCCGTCTCGGTGGCGCGCCGTATCTGCATACGTTGATCGCCAGCGTGCCCACCGCGGCCAACGCCTCCTACTACGCCGAGATCGTGGCGGAGAAGGCGGTGCTGCGCCGGCTGGTGGAGGCCGGTACCCGGATCGTGCAGCTGGGCTATCACGGCGCCGACGGTGCGGACGTCGACGAGGTGGTCGACCGGGCGCAGGCAGCGGTCTACGACGTGACCGAGCGGCGCACCAGCGAGGACTACATCGCGCTGGAGGAGCTGCTGCAGCCGACGATGGACGAGATCGACGCGATCGCCTCCCGGGGCGGCGCTGCGCTGGGCGTACCCACCGGGCTGGCCGACCTGGACAAGGAGACCAACGGCCTGCACGCCGGCCAGATGATCATCATCGCGGCGCGTCCCGGTATCGGTAAGTCGACGCTCGGGCTGGACATCTGCCGCTCGGCGTCGGTCAAGCACGGCATGACCAGCGTGATCTTCTCGCTGGAGATGAGCCGCAGCGAGATCGTCATGCGGCTGCTCTCGGCCGAGGCCCGGATCCGGCTGACCGACATGCGCTCGGGACGGATGAGCGACGACGACTGGACCCGGCTGGCCCGGCGGATGAGCGAGGTCAGCGAGGCACCGCTGTTCATCGACGACTCACCGAACCTGACCATGATGGAGATCCGGGCCAAGGCCCGGCGGCTGCGTCAGCGTCACGACCTCAAGCTCATCGTCGTGGACTACATGCAGCTGATGACCTCCGGGCGCAAGGTCGAGTCCCGCCAGCAGGAGGTGTCGGAGTTCTCCCGCCAGCTCAAGCTGCTGGCCAAGGAGGTCGAGGTACCCGTGGTGGCGATCAGCCAGCTCAACCGCGGCCCCGAGCAACGCACCGACAAGAAACCCATGCTCGCCGACCTGCGCGAGTCCGGATCGCTCGAGCAGGACGCCGACATGGTGCTACTGATCCACCGCCCCGACGCCTTCGAACGCGACGACCCCCGCGCCGGCGAGGCCGACCTCATCCTGGCCAAGCATCGCAACGGACCCACCGGCATCATCACCGTCGCCCACCAGCTGCACTACAGCCGCTTCGCCGACATCGCGCACTGAGCGCCGTCAACTGAGGTGCTCGGCGACCAGCCGGTTGAACTCCTGTTCCTGCTCGACGTTCGCCAGGTGGGCGGCGTCCAGCACCTCGAGCCGCGCGCCGGGAATGTGCTCGGCCAGCGGCGCCGTGTGCAGCTGCACCGGCGTCGACGCGTCGTGCGCCCCGCCGATCACCAGCGTTGGTGCGGTGACCGCCCCGAGCCGCGCCCTGTGGTCCCAGACCTCGACGGCCTGGCAGCAGCCGAGGTAGCCGCTGTCGTCGGTGCCGACGACCATCTCGCGCACCGTGTCGACCTCTGCCGGGTGCGCCGCGGCGTAGCCAGGGGTGAACCAGCGGGACACGACCGAGTCGGCGACCGCCGCCGTCCCGCCGGCGGCCACCGCGGCGATCCGGTCCCGCCACGGCGCGGCGTCGGGAAAGCCGGCCGTGGTGGAGCTCAGCACCAGCCGGCTCACCCGTTGCGGCTGCTCGGAGGCCACGCACAGGCAGACCATCCCGCCCAGGGACAGCCCGCACCAGGCGGCCCGCTCGATGTCGAGCGCGTCCAGCACGGCCAGCGCGTCGCCGGCGAGGTCGGCCATCCGGTACGGCGGCTCTGGCACCGGGGAGTCACCGTGGCCGCGCAGGTCGATCCGTAGGACACGGAACCGATTCGCGAGCGCAGCCGCCTGCGGTGCCCACACGTCCAGCGTTGTGCCCAGCGGGCCGGCGAGCACCACGACCGGTGCGTCCGGCGGGCCGTCGACACGGTGGTGCAGCTCGACCGGCTCGCTCACCCCGCACATCCTGGACCCGCCGAGGTCCTTCTGCCCAGCGTCGCGGCCCGCTCGCTAATCTGAGCGTTCCTGAGGCAGACGAGGAGCGGGTATGCGCGGGCTCGGTGAGCTCGAATCGGCTGTGATGGACGTCCTGTGGAGCATGCCCGGGCCGCTGCGGGTCCGGGATGTGCTCGATGAGCTTGCTCCCGGACGAACGCTGGCCTACACCACCGTGATGACCGTGCTGGACAACCTGCACCGCAAGGGCTGGGTGCAGCGCGAGATGCAGGGGCGGGCCTACCGCTACCGGTCGGCGGCGAGCCGCGAGGAGGTCACCGCCAGGGCGCTGCGCAGCCTGCTCGACTCCTCCGGTGACGCGGAGGCCGCACTGTTGCACTTCGTGCGCTCGGTGTCCGACCGGGAGGTCTCCGTCCTCCGCGAGGCGCTGGAGGTCCGCGGCGCCGCCACCTCAGAGAAAGCGGAGTCCGAACGGGGTCACGTGCCATGACCGTCGCCGTCGCCCTGCTGGTGGGGTCGGCCATCGTCGCCGTCGTCGCACCCTGGTTCCTGCACCAACTGGCCGCTGCGGGCTTCGACCCGATCGTCGTGATCGTGGGTTGGTTGGTCGCCATGGCCGGCGTGCTCGGCACCGCTGCGGCGGCACTGATCGTCATGACGTTGCCGCACCAGACCCACGGCCACCCACTTGGCGACCTGGTGCACTCCGCGTGGTGGGAGTTCACCCGGGACGCCCCGGAGCTGCTGGCCTACCAGGGCATGCGGTGGCTGGCCGGCGTCGGGATCGCCGGCTCGGCGCTGTGGCTGGGGTTCGTGGCGATGCGGGAGCGAGGCCGCCGCAGCCGCCGGGTGCGCCAGCAGCTCGCCGTGCTCAACATCGTCGGCAGCAGGTCCGCCTGCCCGGGGCAGGGCCCGGCAACCCTGTGGCTGCAGTCGGACCGCCCGTTGGCCTTCAGCGTCGCTGGCCGGCCCGGACTGGTCGTGCTCACCGAGGGGCTGCGCCGGCAGTTGCCACCTGACGGCGTCGAGGCCGTGCTCGCCCATGAGCGGGCCCACCTGCGCGGGCGGCACCACCTGCTGATCGCCACGGTCCAGACGCTGCGCAGGGCGTTCGGTTTCCTGCCCCTGTTCCGGTCGGCACCGGCCGCGCTGCGCGAGCAGCTCGAGCTCGCCGCCGACCTGTCCGCGCTGGCGGACTGCGGCGCGGCGGCGGTGCACAACGCGCTGATGACCGTCACCGGTGCCGGCACGCCGGAGCTGGCGCTGGCGATGGCGCGCGACGCGCTGGACGTCCGGCTGCGCCAGCTCGCCAACGCCGCCGACCAGCCCGATCCGGTCAACCGGCTGACGACCTGCGGCGCGCTCGGCGCCGCGCTCGCGGCGACGCCGTTTGCGCTGGCCAGCGGCGTGCTGGTGGGGATCTCGGCGATCATCACGGTCACGGGTGCGCTGGGCTGAGCGCCGGCCGGTCGGAGCCGGCGGGCTGGGTGGCGGTGTCGACCGCGTCACGATGCCGGGCGTGTTGCCGGGTCGACTGCCAGGCTGGTGGACGATCACGGCCTGGGTGATACCCGGGCGTCAACGACGACGCGTTCACAGGAGTACGGGTGGCAGCAACGTCCATCGGCATCGATTCAGTGGTGGCCGCCAGCGGCACGCTCGAGCTGGACGACGGCCTGTCCGTTCGCCGGCTGGGGTACGGCGCGATGCGGCTGACCGGTAAGGGGATCTGGGGCCCGCCGGCCGACGAGGAGAACGCGGTGGCCGTGCTACGGCGGGCCGTCGAGCTCGGCGTGAACCTCGTCGACACCGCCGACTCCTATGGCCCCGAGGTCAGCGAGCAGCTGATCCGGCGCGCGCTGCACCCCTACGACGGCGTCATGGTGGCCACCAAGGCCGGTTTCCTGCGCCCCGCCCCAGGACAGTGGGTCACCTGCGGCAAGCAGGAGTACCTGCGCCAGCAGTGCGAGCTGAGCCTGCGCCGGCTCGGGGTGGAGCGCATCGACCTGTTCCAGCTGCATCGCGTCGACTCGAAGGTCCCGGCGGAGGACCAGTTCGGCACGCTGCGCGAGCTGCAGCAGGAGGGCAAGGTCCGCCTGGTCGGCCTGTCCGAGGTGAGCGTGGAGCAGGTGGAGCACGCCCGCACCATCGTCGAGATCTCCACCGTCCAGAACCGGTACAACGTGCTCGACCGTGGCTCCGACGACGTGTTGCGCTACTGCACCGAGCAGCGCATCGGGTTCATGCCCTGGTACCCCGTCGCGTCCGGGAAGCTCGCGGAGCCCGGCGGCCCGGTGGCGGTGGCGGCCGAGCGGCTCGACGCCACCCCGGCACAGGTGTCGCTGGCCTGGCTGCTGCAGCGCTCGTCGATGATGCTGCCGATCCCGGGAACCTCGAGCCTCGAGCACCTCGAGGAGAACTGCCAGGCGGCCACGCTCCGGCTGGACCGCGATCTGGTTGACGCCCTGGACGACG
>JACDBJ010000593.1 GCA_013695005.1 Pseudonocardiales bacterium | reverse complement strand
CCCCCCCCCGACTCATGTCCGCACCCGTCCGTGCCGCCGGCACCGCAGTTCATGATCGCCAGTTGCGTGCGTTCCCACGTCGGTCGGTGACCTCGCGACGCACTCTGACGGTGATCTTCACCCGGCCACCTCGACCACGGCGTGGTTCGTCCCGGCCCAGCAGCGGCCGGTCTCCGCCCACGGCCGTGGAGGCGTGTGCGCGGTATGGCAGGCGCCGGCCCCTTCGGTCTTCCAGCCCCCG
This sequence comes from Pseudonocardiales bacterium, assembly GCA_013695005.1. Classification (GTDB taxonomy): domain Bacteria; phylum Actinomycetota; class Actinomycetes; order Mycobacteriales; family Pseudonocardiaceae; genus Pseudonocardia. The sequence continues at coordinate 2,508 of JACDBJ010000593.1, read as the reverse complement.
GACACCCGGACACGCCGCAGGAAGGCGGGGTTCTCCCGGTAGATGGCCACGGCCTGGACCCGCTCGTCGGGCTCGCGGTCACGGTGCGGCCACCAGTGCGGTCCGGGTGGGGCGCCGAGCGGACGGTGGCAGCGACAGGTTCGGCCCGGCTCAGCCACCGGCGAGCCCGTCGCAGAGCTCGTGAGAGATCTGCCGCCACATCACGCACGGCCACGCCCGGCGTCGCCACCACACCTGCTGCACCAACTGCTGGGTGCGCCGCGTGCGCCGGGCCACCGCCCAGGTGGCGGGTGCGAGCGTCAGCGTCGGGTCCTGGTGACGTGACTGGTTCAGATCGGCTGGTGTCATCCCTGCTTCCTTCACGGCAGATGAACCGAGCAGATCGTTTTCTCCGGCGGCGTCGCTAGAGTGAGACCAACTCACGCGCAGCTCACGCGCGCTCACGTTCACGAGGTGACCTCTGATGGCCGCGACGACCGACCCGGTGGGTGCGGTCGAGCAGGACGCCTTCGTGGCCGAGTTCCGGCACAGACGTGACATCAGCGGGCTGTCCCGCACCGCGCTGGCCCAGGTGATGGGCTACAGCCGCTCCTACGTGTCGAAGGTCGAGTCCGGCGCCGAGCGCCCGTCGCGGGAGTTCGCGGCGGCGGCCGATGCCGCGCTGAACGCGGGTGGGGCGCTCAAGCGTGCCTGGCGGGAGCGGCCGACCACCCGTCGCCAACCCCTGCCGGAGGCGTCCACCGGCAACGCGTCTGCCCTGGTCGTGGCGCACGACGACGCCGAGCTGGTCTACGACCATTCCCGCGCTTGCTACCGAGCCACCATGCGCCGAAGCCTCGTCAATGCCGGCGCGGAGCCGATCACCCGTTACCTCATCCGGATCTCGGTGGACCGCTTTCCGGGCAACCCGGAGCTGTCCAACGAGCTGTACCGGGCCGACCCGCTGACCTGGTCTGAGCTCGACCTGCACGCATGGCATGGCGAACACCGGGCGGAGCCGATGCGCTGGGTCACCCAGCACGACAGGGACGCGTTCAAGGAGGTCTGGCTGCTGTTCGCCAACGAGGACGGGCAGTTCCCGCTGTACCCGGGCGAGTCCACGGTGATCGAGTACAGCTATACGGTTAGCGCTGCCAAGTGGGGGCGCTGGTTCCGGCGGTCTGTCCGGCTGCCTACCCGGCGGCTGTCCGTACGGCTGGACTTCCCTTCTGACCTCGACCCGGCGGTCTGGGGCCTGCACACGTCAATGACCGCCGAGTCCGCGCCGTTCGCCACCGCAATCGAGCGCCAGGACACCGGCGAGCGCCGGGTGTTCTCCTGGTCGACCGAGGACCCTCCGCTGCACGCCCGCTACCGCCTCGAGTGGAACTTCCGTGCCGCGTCGAACCGCGAGCACGCCGACCGGCCCAGCGAGCGCATGAGCGCGTTGGGGATCGTCCAGGCCGATGAGCCGATCCTGACGACCCCGGCGCGGGAGTTCCGGCTGCCCGACGAGGCGGAGGATGCGCGGCGGGTGATCTCCGAGCTGCAGTCGGCGGTTCGGCGGGTGGCCGAAGTGCACCCCTTTCGCAAGGGGCTGGGCATCGCCGCTCCGCAGATCGGCATCGACCGGACGGTCGCGGTCGTCCGCCCGGCCGGCGCGATCGAACTGATCACGCTGCTCAATCCGCGCGTCGTGGACGCGAGCGACCAATGCACCGAGCACTATGAGGGCTGCCTGAGCTTTTTCGACGTCCGGGGCCTCGTGCCCAGGCCGCTGACCATCCACGTCGAGCACCGGGATATCACCGGAGCGCCCCGGATCACAATCTTCGACCGCGGCCTGGCGCGGCTGGTCGCACACGAGATCGACCATCTGGACGGCCGCCTGTACATCGACCGGATGCGGCCCGGCGTCACGCCTATCCCGGTCGAGGCCTACGACGGCACCGGCGCAGCCTGGCGGTACTGAGCGTGGTCCCCCGGGCCGGACTCAACGCGTGCGCTGGGCTGCCCTGGCGGCTACCTTCGCAGGCGTCCAGCGAACAGGGGGACCGACCGCATGAGCGAGACCCTGAGCAATCTTTCCCACGAGGACCGCAGCTTTCCGCCCAGCGCAGAGTTCGCCGCGCAGGCCAACGCCACGAAGGACTCCTACGACCACGCCGACGCCGACCGCGAGGCGTTCTGGGCCGAGCAGGCCGACCGGCTGAGCTGGGACCAGCCTTGGGATCAGGTCCTCGACTGGAGCGACGCGCCGTTCGCCAAGTGGTTCGTCGGCGGCAAGCTCAACGTGGCCTACAACTGCGTCGACCGCCACGTCGAAGCCGGCCACGGCGAGCAGGTCGCCTTCCACTGGGAGGGCGAGCCCGGTGACGGACGCACGATCACCTACGCCGACCTGCAACGTGAGGTCTGCAAGACCGCCAACGCGCTGACCGAGCTCGGGGTGCAGGCCGGTGACCGGGTCGCCATCCAGATGCCGATGATCCCCGAGGCCGCGTTCTCGATGCTCGCCTGTGCCCGGCT
>JACDBJ010000589.1 GCA_013695005.1 Pseudonocardiales bacterium | reverse complement strand
CTTCGATGATGTTGTTTGCCGCCTGCCCCGAGGCCTGGTCACACTGGCGCCGACAACATCAACACAGCGCCGCACCAGCCACGACCGCCGCCAAGAAGCGGCTCGTTCATGACCATAACGATCTACGGCTGGAGTACTAGAGCCCAGAGGTTGGATCGCGACGGAGTCACTACCTTCGAAGCCATGCAGGGTGAGTTTTCGGTTCCCGCCACGATTGGCAAGGGCAAGTTCGAGGCTGCGGTGGTGGCGGCACGCATCATTCCGCTGGCCGAGATCGTGGAGATCCCGGGCTTCACGGAACTGACGATGGAGCAGACCCAACGCGTGGCCTTCACACCGGCGAATCTCCAGTGGGTGTCTCGACCGGTGTACTGGATGCAGCGCGGCCGCAGTGCCGCATTGCTCAGAGGGGTCGATCTCGATTACCAGACCGACCAGGTGCGGCTGGAGAACAGGGTGCGCGCCGACCTCCACCGCATCGTCGCCACGGCCGCAGCTGGCGACTCCAGCTTGCTGGACCAACTCGAGTTCGGGGCACCGTCGACGGTCTCGGGCGACCCCAAGCTCCAAGAGCTGTTGGGCGGTGGCCGAGGTCCGATCGCCATGTTGGATTCACCTGCTGCCGATATGGCAGGACCGTTGCATGAGATCGCTGCGTCCGCGGACCCAGCGGAGCGGGTGCAGCTGGCGTTGATGCGGTGGAATCCTGACTTCCTGGACATCGTGCCTGGTTTCGCCACCGCACTGCACACGAGGCTGCGCGACGTGCGGGTCTGCTACTGGTACCCGGAGGGTCCCGCGCTGCTGTACTTTGTCGAGGCTGCCGACGGTGACAGTGTGGTTTGGGTGGGGTGGGATCCGCGAATTTCCACCGGGGCGACGCCACCGTTTTGGGAGACGCTGCCACTGGCGGTGCGCCAGTTTCTCAGCGACGTGCATCCCGGCTTCACCATGCTCGACGGCGAATCGTTCGGCCTCGCCCAGCCCTCGTACATGTCTACTCTCGCCGTGTGGGCGGGCTGGCCCGACGGAATTCCGGACTGGGACCGGGAGGAAGTCATCCCGTCGACCGCGATGCTGTGGTTGACGGGCAACGGCGGCGACACCGTTCTGTGTACGTCACCTGATCTGGCCGTCGGCGAAGCGGCCGTGCTCTTCGAGAACGACGTCAGTGTCGGAGAACTCGGCCCTGAGCTGGACCGCCTGATGCTTTGGCCGTTGCGCATGTAGGTATGACCCTGCCGGTGGCTTCCAGCGGCGGCCGCAAACCGGACCCGAACACCGGCCGACCCACCCAGATGGTCGCGCCTGACAGCGGGGTCACGGTGATCTCGGCCGGGGCCAGGCAGCGGTGCACTTCGGTCAGGCGTTGGGTCAGCCGGTTAGCGGCGGCTGTGGTGCTGGCGCGGCCGGGTCCGGCACCGGCTGGTTCCCGCAAGACGATGAGCACTTGGCGTCGAGCCGGTCAAATTAACAGCGTGAGTCCCTGCGGACTCAAGGCTGGACGCGGCGCTAAGGCCTACGGGCGATCTGGCCTACCGACCTTTGTGTCCGGACTTCTTGCCCTTGCCGCCCTTGCCGTTCGACACCCTCGGCTGCGACCGAGATTCGTAATCCCCCGCTCGATGTTGATCGGCGGCCAAGGCATTTCAACTTGAGAGTCGAGGAAGCCGTCATGGACGTTCGCGGAGTGCCGCCTTCACCGCGTCCCGTAGCCTCTCCATTTGTGGCTGCTGGCTCTTCTTGAAGGTACGGCGTTTTCGTCGCCAGCGGCATCCTTGGCGTTGCTGCCGAGACGCGAGTGCGCCTCAGCGGTGCCGGGAAGGGTGAAGGCGATGAAGCCCCAACCGAAGATGCTATACGGCTTGAATTGAACTGCCGTTATCTGAGACAGCGGGATCATCTTCTCGTTCCTGGCCTGGGTGGCCCTCCCGATGAATCCCTCTCGACGGATTGTGACTGCGCGGCCATCGAATTCGACCTGCCCATTGCGGCCCTCGACCACGAGTGTGTCAGCCATGCTGCTCCTTCCAACACCCGAATCAAAGCAGCGTACTGACGCCGATCAGTGATCGGTGACGTCTTTCCGCTCTGATCCTCTCCACCGTCCTCGGCCGGGCTATGCGGATGGGCCGATCCACATGGACGGCCTACGAGGTAGGTAGGGGGAGTCGGCTATCCCCGACGTCACAGCGAGCCTCACCAGACGCGCTCACCGACCCGCTCGACGCCGTCCAACACGCCTTCTGGGTCGCCACCGGCCTGCTCCTGGCAACAACGCTCTCCACTACGCTCATGATCACACCGAGCGGGCGCACCAGCCACAAACTCGGCATAGACAGCCGGGCCGGTCATGTCCGCACCGAGCCACCACCCCACGACGACGGGCCAGCAGCACCCTGATGCGCCAGGGGCGTCGTGCCGGAGGCCACGTCCGCAGAGCTGGCGTATGAGAGGGCTTGGCGCTTTTCGTCGTACCGAGAATCGAACATACGTTCGGTGTCCGAGGGGGGACTTGAACCCCCACGCCCGTTAATAGGGCACTAGCACCTCAAGCTAGCGCGTCTGCCATTCCGCCACTCGGACCGAGGGTTCGAGCTTATCCGACCCGCGCCGCCCGTCGCCGCCCGCACCGGCGGTGGTAGGAACATCCGGTGACCGGCACGGGACCCACCGCAGCGGAAGACGAAGTCGTCAACTTGGCCGCCGAGCTGATCCGGATCGACACCAGCAACACCGGCGACCTGGCAACGACGGTAGGGGAGCGGGAAGCGGCCGAGTACGTCGCCGCGAAGCTCGCCGAGGTCGGGTTCGAGACCGAGACCGTCGAGTCCGGGGCGCCCGACCGGCACAACGTGTTCGCCCGGCTGCGTGGCGCTGACCAGGCAAGGGGAGCGCTGCTCGTGCACGGCCACCTCGACGTGGTCCCCGCCGACGCCGCCGAGTGGTCGGTGCACCCGTTCGCCGGCGCGATCCAGGACGGCTACCTCTGGGGCCGCGGCGCGGTGGACATGAAGGACATGGTCGCGATGACGCTGGCGGTGGCCCGCCGCTTCAAGCGCGACAGCGTGACACCGCCGCGCGACATCGTGTTCGCCTTCCTGGCCGACGAAGAGGCGGGCGGGTACTACGGCGCTCAGTGGCTGGTCAAGAACAGGCCTGACCTGTTCGAGGGCTGCACGGAAGCGATCGGCGAGGTCGGCGGATTCTCCCTCACGCTGGGCGAGGACGTCCGCCTCTACCTCATCGAGACCGCGGAGAAGGGCATCGCCTGGATGCGGCTGCGCGCCCGCGGCAAGGCGGGCCACGGCTCGTTCCTGCACTCCGACAACGCCGTCACCAAGGTGGCCGAGGCCGTCGCACGGCTCGGCAACCACACGTTCCCGCTGGTCATGACCGACACCGTCACCCAGTTCCTCGCCGCCCTCACCGAGCTCACCGGTCTGGAGTTCCCCCCCGACGACCTGGAGGGCTCGATCGCCAAGCTCGGGCCACTGTCGCGCATCGTCGGCGCGACCGTCCGTGACACCGCGAACCCGACGATGCTCTCTGCCGGCTACAAGGCCAACGTCATCCCGTCGGTGGCCGAGGCCGTCGTGGACTGCCGGGTCCTGCCGGGGCGCCAGGAGGCGTTCGAGCGGGAGGTCGACGAGCTGCTCGGGCCGGACGTGACCCGGGAGTGGGTCGTGCCGACCGACCTGCCGGCGTGGGAGACCGACTTCGACGGTGACCTGATCGAGGCGATGACCGCCGCGTTGCAGGCCGAGGACCCAGACGCCCGCACCGTGCCATACATGCTGTCGGGCGGCACGGACGCCAAGGCGTTCAATAAGCTGGGCATGCGCTGCTTCGGCTTCGCCCCACTGCGGCTGCCGCCCGACCTCGACTTCGCCTCGCTTTTCCACGGGGTGGACGAGCGGGTGCCGGTGGACGCGCTGCGGTTCGGGGCCCGGGTGCTGGACCGCTTCCTGCGAACGTGCTGAGTGCTGACGGAGGAGTTGCGAAGGATGGATCTCAACGGGCAGGCCGCGCTGGTCACCGCAGGCGCCACCGGCTTCGGCGCGGCGCTGGTGCGCCGGCTGACCGCAGCGGGCGCGGTGGTCGCGATCCTGGACGACGACGAGCCGGCCGCCAGGGAGTTGGCCGAGGAGGTCGGCGGGTTGGCGCACCCTGGCGACGTCACCGACCCGGACCGGATGTCGTTCGCGCTCGACATCGCCGAGGACAGCTTCGGACGGCTGACCATGCTGTTCCTCAACGCCAGCGAGACCGCCGCTCAGGGCGGCTTCGGCACCGAGCAGTTCGACGTCGCGGCCTACCGCCGGCTGGTCGGGGTCAACGTCGACCACGTCGTGTTCGGCCTGAGCAGTGCCGTGCCGGCGTTGCGCCGGGCAGGTGGCGGCACCGTGGTGGTCACAGCCTCGCTGGCCGGGCTGGTGCCGATACCCGGCCAGGCGTTGGACACGCTGACCAAGCACGCCGTGGTGGGCTACGTCCGGGCCGCCGCGCCCGCCTTGGCCGACGAGGGCATCAAGGTATGCGCGCTGTGCCCGGCCGTCGGCGACCACCAGCCCAGCGACGAGGAGCTCGCAGCGGCCGCCGAGGCGGTGCTCGAGCGTGGCGAGGCGGGGGAGTGCTGGGTCGTCCAGGCCGGACAGGACCCAAGCCCGTACACCTTCCCCCGTGTACCGGCACTCACCCAACAGACCTGAGGCCTACAGCGACAGGTCTGGCAACCTCAACTTCGATCGTCGTCGGCGGAGCAGCACCTTTCGGATGCCTCCCGGATACAGCCGTACCCGGGACAGCTCCCAACCGCTGAACTCGGCTTGGATTGCCAGCCGGACCGCCGCCGTCATCCGAGAGACCTCGGGTGGCAGCCGCACCGGCTGGTACTCCCATTCGCCGTCGACCACATCCCCCTCGAGCGTGCCGGTTGCGCCTCGCTCCACCGGCTCACCTCCGACTTCGGGTGTGACTCACCCCGCATCCCGGCGGGGTCGGTGCAAGCCACCTTAGGCTTCCCGGTGAATAGTCGGTAGACGCCGATGGTGGCGCTGCCCAACGATCGGGGCATGACCCGATTGGTCGAGCTGAGCCACGAGATCCACCACGGCATGATCACCTACCCCGGCCTGCCCGGTCCGGAGATCACCGACCACCTCGCCCGCGAGGCGTCCCGCGAGGTCTACGGCCCCGGTACCGAGTTCCACATCGGGCGGATCTCGATGGTCGCCAACACCGGCACCTACCTCGACACCCCGTCGCACCGCTTCGCCGCCGGAGCCGACCTCGCGGGCGTCCCACTGTCCCGGCTGGCCGATCTCGACGGCACCGTTGTGCGGCTCACGGATCGGGAACAGCGCGCGGTGGACCGGACAGACCTTGCGTCGCACGACGTCGGCGGCCGCGCCGTGCTGGTCCACACCGGCTGGGACCGGCACTGGGGCGACGACGTCTACGGCAGCGGCGCGTACCCCTACCTGACCGCGGATGCCGCGGCGTGGCTGGTCGAGCAGGGCGCGGCGCTGGTGGGCATCGACTCGGTGAACATCGACGACAACACCGACGGACCCCGCCCTGTGCACACGACGCTGCTCGAGGCCGGCATCCCGATCGTCGAGCACCTCACCGGACTGGACCAGCTACCGCCGAACGGCTTCCGGTTCCACGCCGCCCCGCCATTGGTGGCGGGCATGGGCACCTTCCCGGTCCGCGCCTACGCGGTCGTGGCGGGGAACGACGGTGACGCGATCAGGTGACCGAATACGGGTTGCTCAGTGTCGCCGCGCTCGAGTGTCAGGCGGGTACACCACGACGGGCACCGTCACCGATCGCGGCGTTGCACGTGCCCACACCTCGTGGTTGGTGCGCTGGCGGCGAGCGGTGCCGTCATGGGGCTCGCTCGACGGTGTAGCACTCGCACGGCGGGCGAAAGTGGTGATGTCATCAGCCCGTTGTGCGAGATGGTCGGTGGCGTCGACAATCGGATGGTGACTGCCGGCCCAGCATCGCCCTAGGTCTCCCCATTCTCGTGACGGGCTGACCTCGGGGTGCGCCGCAGCATGGCCCTCGGTGTGCCAGCCGTCGGCTCGTCGCTCGGAGCGCAGGAATCGGGGGTCTTGCCCGGCCAGCGCGACCGCGCGAACGGCCGTGTCCGGCTCTGGGTCCTGCCACGGCTTCCAGAAGATGCGGCCGTCCGACGGTGCATTGAGGGCTAGGTGGCACCGGCAAAGACCAGACCCATCGCCATTGTCTCTTGCCGACGATCCAGAGCGACCATTCATGGCCGGGCGCCGCCAATCCCCTCAAGCACCTGCCCAACTCTCGATCTCGCTGTGGGTGGGTCCCACCACGCGATACCGGGCCGTGTTCGAGTTCGGCGATGCCGACCGCCCGAGCCGCTCAGCAGAGCCCAGGCTCGACCTTTGGCCGAGCGGTTCGACCCCTCCGGTACGGCGCCGCGAACTACGATCGTTGAACCATGGGGCGGTGTGCCGGTCTCCTCGTCCATGTCTGGGACGATTGACCCTTCCGATTCGATGCGGCAGACGACGGCCGTGGACACAAGGGGACACCGGAATGTCCGACAAGGTGGGCGTTGCCATCGTCGATGACCGGCTGTCACCGAA
>JACDBJ010000581.1 GCA_013695005.1 Pseudonocardiales bacterium | reverse complement strand
GCCCGCGACCACCTCGGCTGGATCCTCGCCGCTGCGGACTTCGCGGTGCTCGGCGACGACCGCGCGACGTTCTGGCTGCCGCTGCCCGACGAGCCGAGCGCCGGCGCGTTCGTCGACGGGCTGCTGGCCGGGTCGCTGTGGCCGCCGGGGGTTCCCGCCGAGCGGGCGACCCGCGCTAGGCAGCTGATCCAGCGGCGTAGCGGGCCGGGGCGTCAGATGCCACTTCCGCTGCGGCGGTTGGTGGCCCGGCGATGATCCCCGACCTCGTGGTGATCGGTGCGGGCAGCGCCGGGATCACCGCTGCTCGCAACGCCGCCAGCCTCGGCGCGACGGTGCTGCTAGTCGAGCGGGACAAGCCCGGTGGGGACTGTCTGTGGACAGGCTGCGTGCCCAGCAAGGCGCTGCTGGCTGCCGCCCGGGCCGCGCACGCGGTCCGCACCGCCGGCCGCTTCGGAGTTCGAGTGCTTGATCCGCCGAAGGTCGAGTTCGCCGCGGTGCTGGACTACGTGCGCGGGGTGCAGCGCGAGATCGAGCCGGTGGACTCGGCTGAGGGTCTCGCTGCGGCGGGAATCAAGCTGGTCACCGGCTCGGCACGATTCACCGGGCGTCGGGAGCTGATGGTCGACGGCGAGGCGATGCACTTCCGCACCGCACTCGTGGCAACCGGTTCGGCCCCGCTGCTGCCTGATCTGCCCGGTCTGGACGAGGCACCGGTGCTGACCTCCGACACCGTCTGGGAGATGGAGAAGCTGCCGAGCCGGCTGGTGGTCCTCGGCGGCGGGGCGATCGGCTGCGAGTTCGGGCAGGCGTTCGGGCGGCTCGGGTGTGACGTGACCGTGGTGGAGGTTGAGGAGCGGCTGCTGCCGGCGGAGGAGCCGGCGGTGTCGCGGGTTCTCGCCGACGTGTTGCTCGCCGAGGGCGTGCGGGTGCTGACCGGTGCGACCCCGCTGCGCTGGTCGGACGGTGAGCTGCTGATCCGGTCCTCCGACGGCGTCGAGGAGTCCCTGCTGGGCGATGCGCTGCTGGTCGCGGTCGGACGGCGACCGCGCACCGACGAGCTCGGCCTCGACGCCGCCGGGGTGCACACCGACCCGGGCGGCCACCTCGCCGTCGACACGAGGTTGCGGACCTCCAACCGGCGGATCTATGCGGCAGGGGACGTCACAGGAGCGCCACCGTTCACCCACGTCGCCGTGGCGCATGGGGCGGTGGCTGCCCACAACGCGGTGCTTGGACCGTGGCGCACGGCGCCGACGGATGCCTTGCCGTGGGTGGTGTTCACCGATCCCGAGGTGGCCCGCGTCGGCCTCACGGTGGCCGCAGCGCGCGAGTTGCCCGGCCAGCTGAAGGTGCGGCGGGTCAACGCCGCACATGTCGACCGTGCGGTGGCCGAGGGGCGCGGCGAGGGCTTCTCCGTCCTGGTCGGCGACAGTCGCGGCCGGCTGGTGGGCGCCACGCTCGTCAGCCCCCACGCGGGAGAGTCGATCACCGAGCTCGGGGCCGTGTTGCAGCGCAGCGGGCGGCTACGTGACATCGCCGACCTCGTGCACCCATACCCGACGTTCGCAGAGGGTCCGTGGCTCGCCGCCACCCAGCAGCGGCGGGCCGAGCTCGGACGCCCCCGGGCCAGACGGCTCGTGGCGGCCGCCCGCTGGGCCTACGACTTGTGGCTGCGCGTCCGGTGGCCAGGCAACCGCTGACGATCAGTCTCGTGCCGCCCCCAGCGGCGCCGCTACGCTCGTCGACGGTTCCGCCAGAACCGCGTGCCCTCGTAGCTCAGCCGGATAGAGCGGGTGACTTCTAATCTCCAGGTCGCAGGTTCGAGTCCTGCCGAGGGCGCTAGCTGCAGAAACGCATGTTATCGTGATAGCACGGCGTTTGTACAGCTAGAGATTGGATTACGGCTATGGACGTTCTGGAGACGTCCGACGAGGTCGATTTCGGCGACCTGGCCGAGCTGTTGCCCGACTGGCGGCGCCACCTGCGGGCCGCCAACCGCGCGGAATCGACGGTGCAGCGGTATGAGAAGGACGCCCGCCGGCTGCTGAGCTTCCTGCGCGAGACCGGCATGCCGACCCGCGCGACCGCGATCACCCGGGAGCATCTCGAGCACTTCTTCGCCCACGAGCAGGGCCGGCCGCGGCAGCGACCGTTGGGTGGGCAGGCCAAGACGATCTCGCCCGCCACGGTGGCCGGTGCCTACCGCTCGCTGCAGCAGCTATGGCGCTGGCTCGACGAGGAAGGCGAGGTACCGGCCAACCCGTTCAGCAGGATGAAACCGCCGACAGTGCCCGAGCAGCCCGTCCCGGTGCTGACCGAGGAGCAGCTCAAAGCGCTGCTGGACACCTGCAAGGGCAGCGGGTTCCACGAACGCCGCGACACCGCACTGATCCGCGTGCTGGTCGACACCGGCATCT
>JACDBJ010000554.1 GCA_013695005.1 Pseudonocardiales bacterium | reverse complement strand
CCACTCGCCCTCTGTGAGCAACAGCGTGAGTCTCTGGTTGAGCCCCGCCGACCCATCCGCCAACCGGGGTAGCCCCGTTCTGCTACGAGATACCCCAGGCACATCGCAACCGCGGGAGCCGCCGTCGACTACGAAGGCCGGTCTCTGCGGCACACAACACACGGCCGTTTTCGGTCTCGTTGATCATGCTCATGGAGCGGCCCAGTGGCCCGGTCGGCTCAGGGCCAGCCCGCGGAGCAATCGGGCACCGTTGCGCGCGATTGCCAGCAGGTAGGCGGATAGTTCGGCTCGGTTCGGCCCAGCGGGGCCAATGGCACAACATCGAAGTTGTCGGCACCCACATCGCTCCTGCGGCGTTCTAACGCGACCCCTTTGACTCGAAGTACGCGACCCCTTGTCTAGCCCGTCGCCCGACTTCGATGCCCTCGCTCCATGTTCGCTCCATAATTGCCCTGTTGATCTTGTTTTTTGAGGTTATTGTTGATCTTGCCGGCCTCTACCGCTGAATGAAAAAGGCCCGCTGACCTGCGGCGATACCGTCAGATCAGCGGGCCTGCGAACTGTCGGGACGACAGGATTCGAACCTGCGACCCCTTGACCCCCAGTCAAGTGCGCTACCAAGCTGCGCCACGTCCCGGCCACCCCGAAGGGCTCGTGCAGGTTACCGCACGGCCTCACCGCCGGTTCTTGCCGCGCTTCTCGCGAACCCGCACGGAGATGCGGATCGGCGAACCGGTGAAGCCGAAGTCTTCGCGCAGCCGCCGTTCCAGGAACCGACGGTAGCCCGCCTCCAAGAAGCCGGAGGTGAACAGCACGAATGTCGGCGGTCGGGCCTGCGCCTGGGTGGCGAAGAGGATCTTGGGCTGCTTGCCGCCACGGACCGGCGGCGGGGTGGCCGCGACGATCTCGCCCAGCCAGACGTTCAGCGCGCCCGTCGGGATGCGCCGGTCCCACGACTCCAGGGCGGTCCGCAGCACGGGGGCGATCTTCTTCACCGCACGCCCGGACAGCGCCGAGATGTTGACCCGCTCGGCCCAACGCACCCGGTTCAGGTCGCGCTCCAGCTCGCGCTTCATCGCGAGCCGACGATCTTCGTCCACCAGGTCCCACTTGTTGAACGCCAGCACCAGCGCGCGGCCGGCCTCCTCGACCATGCTGATCACCCGCTGGTCCTGCTCGGCGATCGGCTCAGTCGCATCGAGCAGCACCACGACCACCTCGGCCGCCTCGATCGCCGCCCTTGTGCGCAGGCTCGCGTAGTACTCCGTGCCGCTCGCGGTCCGCACCCGCTTGCGAAGGCCGGCCGTGTCGACGAACCGCCAGGTGTCGCCGTCCAGCTCGACGAGCGAGTCCACCGGATCGACCGTCGTCCCCGCGACGGGGTCGACCACCGCCCGCTCCTCCCCCGTCAGCCGGTTGAGCAGGCTCGACTTGCCAACGTTCGGTTTGCCGACCAGCGCCACCCTGCGTGGACCGCCGGTGCCCCCGATGTCCTCCCGCGGCGTCTCCGGCAACGCCTCGAGCACCGCGTCCAGCAGGTCACCCGACCCACGGCCGTGCAGCCCGCTGACCGGGTGCGGCTCACCCAGCCCGAGCGACCACAACGCCGCGGTGTCCGACACGCTGCGCTCGTCGTCGACCTTCGTCGCGGCGAGCAGCACCGGACGGTCCGAGCGCCGCAGGACCTTGGCCACCGCCTCGTCCGTCGCGCTCGCGCCGACCAAGCCATCCACCACCAGCAGGATCACGTCGGCCGTCGCCATCGCCAGCTCGGCCTGCGCGGCGACCGCGGCCCGCAGCCCCTGCGCGTCGGGCTCCCACCCTCCGGTGTCGACCACCGTGAACCGCCGGCCGTTCCACGTCGCGTCGTAGGCCACCCGATCACGCGTCACGCCTGGCACGTCGACCACGACCGCCTCACGGCGCCCGAGCAGCCGGTTGACCAGCGTCGACTTGCCGACGTTGGGCCGGCCTACGACAGCGAGCACCGGCGCGATCGGCACGGCAGCCTCGTCGAGCTCCATGTCGGGCCCGACGAGCGAGTCCAGCGAGTCTTCGGTGCTCATGCTCGGCTCCGCAGGAGGTCTACCTCGGTCACCAGCGTGGCCAGTCCGGAACGCACCTGCTCGGTAGCCGCCGCCAAACCAGCGCGGCCGCTTCCGGCGCTCACCTCGAACGGCTCCCCGACCAGCACGTCTACCAGCGGTCGCCAGCGGCGCCCCGAGCCGCCCGGCCGCCGGGTACCCCGGCAGACCACCGGCAACACCCGCGCTCCCGTACTACGAGCCAGCCAGGCCGAGCCGTGCTGCGCGTCGGCCACATCGCCCACCCCGCGCGTCCCCTCCGGGAACACCGACACCAGCCCACCCGCGCGCAGCACCCGCAGCGCAGCCATCAGCGGCGCCCGGTCCGCCTGGCCGCGGCGCACCGGGAGCTGCCCGATCCTCGGCAGCACCCAACCGAGCGCACCGTGGAACATCTCCTGCTTGACGAGGAACACCGAACGCCTTCCGATCACACCGAACAACAAGGGCCCGTCCACGAACGAGCTGTGGTTGGCCACCAACACCACTGGTCCGTCGGCCGGCACCCGATCGCGGCCATGGACCCGCAGCCGGAAAGGGAGCCGGAAGCACCAGGTGCCGATCCAGCGCGCGACGTCGTGCAACCACGGTACTGCGCCAGGTGGCAGGTCCGCCGAGACGCCCTGCTCAGCCATCCTCACCCGCCGGATCGACGAGCCCGCGCACCCGCGCCAACCGGGTCAGCTCGGCCAGCACGCCGGCGACGTCGAGCTCCGTCGTATCCACCGTCACGGCGTCCGGCGCGGCCCGCAGCGGCGAGGTCACCCGACCCGAGTCCAGCGCGTCGCGCCGCTGGACGTCGGCCAGCGTGGCCTCGAGATCGACATCCTGGCCGGGCCGGCGGTCCTGCGCACCCCGGCGAGCGGCGCGCGTGCGGTCCGACGCCGTGAGGAACACCTTGAGCCCGGCATCCGGGACGACCACGGTGCCGACGTCGCGACCCTCGACCACGATCCCACCGGGACCGCCGTCCAACGCGGCAGCGATCAGCCTGCGCTGCTCGGCCACCAGGACCGTCCTTACCGCCGGCAGCGCGGCCACCGCGCTGACCGCCGCGGTCACCGGCCGGCCCCGGACCTCCGCGCTCACGTCCTCGCCGTCCAGCGAGATCGTGGGGTGGCCCGGGTCGGTGCCCGCCAGCGTCGCGGCCGCGACGGCTACGGCCACCGCCTGCACCGCACCCGGGTCGACGCCCGCCCGCAGCACCGCGAGGGTGACCGCGCGGTACATCGCGCCGGTGTCGAGGTAGGCCGCCTTGAGGCGCCGGGCGAGCTGGCGGGCGACGGTGGATTTGCCGGTGCCGGAGGGGCCGTCCAGCGCGATGACCCCGCGCAGCCTGCCACCTCCGGCCACGCCGTCACCCTATCGGGACCGGGACGTCGCCCAGCGCGCGCAGGGTCAGCAGCAAGGTCATCAGCAAGGTCAGCGCGGCAGATCACTGCGCAGCGCGGCCGCACCCCGCAGGTACACGTGTCGCAGCTCCGCCCGGGCCAGCTGCGTGTCGACGTGCGCCAGCAGCCGCAACACGCGCGGCATCGAGCCGGGAACGGCCATCTCCGTCGCGCACAACAGTGGCACATCGGTCAGCCCGAGCTGCCGGGCGGCGTAGGCGGGGAACTCGGCCGTCAGGTCAGGGGTGGCGGTGAAGACGATCGAGATCACGTCGTCGGCGGTGAGGCTGTTGCGCCCGAGCACCGCCGTCACGAGCTCCGCCGATGCGGTCAGAATCTGCTCGCGGTCGTCGGCGTCCACCTGGGTCGCGCCCCGAACCGCTCTGATCGACATGGTGCGTCACCCTACGAGTCCGCCGACCGCGCGCCCGGCGTGCGCCCCCAGCCAGGGGTGGGCGGGGCGTGTGCGCAGCGTGACAACCTCCGCCACGTTGGAGGTCCAGAACCACCGGTTCCAGTGATGGTGCGGTCGAGCAACGAACCCTGGCAGAACCTTCTCGTTGGGCACCTGTACCGAGAGAGCGATTCGGCAGACACGACTCAGAACCAATGGAGGTCGCCCGCGATGAAGGTGCTGCGAGGTCGAGCGCGCACGGCGGCATCGACGAGCGCTGGCCGGGCGGTCGTTGCCGCGGTCACCACGGTGCTGGCCATCGTCGCCGGACCTGCGCAGGCCGTCGAGCGGGGCGGTCAACGTGCGCGAGCGGCCCAGCCTGGACGCGCCGGTGGTCGGCAAGTGCAAGGCCGGCACCGCGGTCACCATCGACCAGCGTCGTAGCGGCTTTGTGCATCTGACCAGCCCCCAGGGCTGTGCGTCGGCCGAGTTCGTCAAGGCGACGACAGCCTCCGGCCAGCCGTCGTCCGCGACCCGCGCCCCGCAGGCCAACAC
>JACDBJ010000550.1 GCA_013695005.1 Pseudonocardiales bacterium | reverse complement strand
GCTCACCGGTTATACGACGCCGCGCTCCGCAGCTCCGCAGCACTGCGGGCCGAGGAAGGCTTCTCCAGTTCCTACGCCCACCTTCCGACCGTTCCACTCCCCATACCCCGGCGGGTTCTTCAGCGCTGCACATTCAGGGTCTTCACGCCTTCCCTGGCCTTCGCCGTGACACACCCGGCTCGGCTCCCGCTTGTCCCCCTCACGGGGGTGCCATCACGAGGCGGCAGGATTCACTTGATGTTGCGGACCGGTCGGTTGCTCCCACCATGTGGCTTTCGACGTTGGGCTCCGACGCCGGGCGTTTCCCCCCGACGCCGCCAACCTGCTACCGGGCCTCCTGGCAGCTACCCGGACCGGACTCGCACCGGCAGGCGACGACGAGCTTCAAACCACGACACGACCGCTGGACGATCACCTCCTGATCACTGGACGCACCGGCTGGAGTATTAGGCGTCGCGGCGGTTGGCGACGACGATGCCGGCGACCAGGATCGCCACCGCGATGGCGGCGAAGTAGGCCAGGCCGCCCCACGGGCCGTACGGCAGGTCGAGCATGGGCGGACCATGCCCGTTCGCCGGTCCACCGGCCCTGGCGAAGTGGGTGGCGGCGGTGAACGGCATCCACTGGTGGATCTTGGGGCCGACGGTCGGAATCAACCTCACCAGGTTCTCCACCAGCAGGATGTAGACCAGCAGGATGGAGGTCGCTGCCGCTGTGTAGTGCCGCACCAGCAGGCCAACGGCCACCGCGAGCACGGCTGCGAAGAAGTACACCAGGCCGATGCCGGCGATCTGCCGCCACTCAGCCGTGGTGTCGATCCCGAGGTCGGCCGCCGGCTTGATCAGCCGGGCGAGCCCGTAGCTCCCGAACGCAGTGATCTCGCCAATGATCCCAGCGGCAAGCGCGACAACGGCGGTCTTCGCGAGCAGCACCGCGGTGCGGTTGGGCACCGCCTGGAACGTGGTCTTGATCGTGTTGAACCGGTACTCGGTGGTCACGGCCAACGCGGCCATCACCATGATGATCATCATGCCGAAGTTGAACGCGAACTGGGTGGATGCCGGCGTCACCGCCTGGACGTCGGAGTTCGCGACGATCAGCGCGGTGAAGCCCGCGGTGACCGCGAACGCGAGCACCGCGCACCACCACGGCGAGCGGGTGGACGTCAGCTTGATCCGTTCGACTGCGAGCAGCGTCATGGCGTTCCCCCCTGGACCGCGACCAGCTCGGCGATCTCCGAGCGGAACTCGACGTCCTGGCCGGTCATCTGCATGAATGCTTCCTCCAGCGAGCCGCGCTGGGTGGCCACCTCGTGCAGCACGATCTGCACCGCGCCGGCCAGCTCACCGACATCATCGGTCGACTTGCCCGACACGAGCAGGGCGTCCTCGCCGTCGGACCGGTTCTCCCAGCCGTGTTCGGCGAGCAACGCACCGAGCTTGTCCAGCTGCGGGCTGCACACTAGGACCGTCGTCTCCGACGCCTCGTCCACGAACTCCTGCGTCGAGCACCTGAGACGAACCAACGATGACCTGCCCCGCGTGGTCATCCTGTGGATGGCAACTGCATGGTGGTCCTACCGTTCTCATCCAGCAGTGTGATACTGGGATTGTCGTGACTATCCACCTGCAGCACGATTCGTGGGCGTCCCTGGGAGTCGCACAACTGCAGCAGGGCGCCGGCGCTGGTGTGACAGCCCAATCTCGCCCGAGGTACGGCACGGACATCCGGCCCCGAACCCGCGATGGGCATCCCGCGTAGTTCCAGGCCAGCTCCTCCGGTGTTACCAGCCCAACCAATGCCGAGGCTCACCCCGTCCACCGCATTGGGATAGTCAAAGGCGAGGTGGGCGCCGTCCGCTGTGGCGAGCAGACCACCTCTCTCCTCGCCGTTGTCGTCGTTGAAGAGCAGATAGGTGGCGTTCTCGGGTCCCGAACGCATCGACGGCGGGTGAGTCTTGCCGCCAATGATGATCGGTGGTTTCCGAGTGTCGACGAGGAAGCGCTGGCGGCCACGGCGATCAACGACAGTGAAGGATTCACGCGCCGCCGAGCCGCTGCCATCCTGAGCTTGTGCTTCAGCGGTGGCCGAACTAGTGGCAAGCAACGCACCGCCCGCGGCGACCCCCGCTGCTGCCGAGGTGAGTACCGTGCGGCGTCCCACCGGTTGTGCTGGAGTCATGAACCCCTCCTCGCCCTGATCCGATCTCAGGCTGGGAACGGTATCGACCCCCGCCTGAAAGCTTCTCAGGATGCGTGGCGCCCATATCAGCAGCCTCAGTACGACCGGCTCCAGTCGACCATGGCCCAGCGCGTCGTACATCGCGCCATGTTCCCGGCCGTCATGCGCTTTTTTGCCGGCGTGCAGCGCTCATCCAGGAGCACGTGGCGTCGGTGATCACCTAGGTCGGTCGGGGATCCTCGCGACGAGCACGCTCGGGCAGCTCGTGCCGGCCCGCGGTAGCGCGCCCTCGGTGAGGTAGCGCTCGACGTGGCCGGCCACGCAGGTGTTTCCCAGCAGGTAGGCGGCGTGGCCATCGCCGTGCGCAGCGTGACCGCACGGCCGCCGCCGTCACACGTCGAGATCAGCGGTAGGCAGGCTGCACCACGCGCAACGGCAAGTGTTCGTAGCGGCCGTCGGGACCGAACAAGCG
>JACDBJ010000546.1 GCA_013695005.1 Pseudonocardiales bacterium | reverse complement strand
CGGGCCGACGGCGGCCGGCTCGCCGCTGCCGTCAAGTCGCTGCTGATCCCCGGCTGAGCCGGCGGGTCACAGCCGGGCGGTCAGTTGACCCCCGCGGCCTTACAGCTCGGGGCAGAGGCTGCGGCCGCTTTGAGGTCGGTGTCGTCGAGCCCTGATACGTCGGGCCGCGCAGCCTTGCCCTCCGCGTTTGCGGCGTCCAGCACCTGGTCCGCGGTCGCCGCGGTGGCCGGGTCGTCCGACGGAAGGCCGGCGATCTTGTCCCTGGCTGCGGTCAGTACGTCCTTGAACTTCACCAGTGCCGTCTTGAACTTCGCGACGGCCTCGTCGCCGGACTTCACCGGCGACGGACCCAGCTTGTCGAATGCGCTGACCCCGGCGCCGTAGGCGTTGATCCCGGCATCCAGCGCCTTCGTGACAGCAGGGATGTCCGAGCGGTTGAGACGGTCCAGTGTTGGGACGTCCGAGGGGACCTTCGCTGCGAGCAAGGCGCTGCAGAACTGCTCGGTCCACTCCGCGGCGGTGAGGGTGGGCGTCGGTGCAGCGGCCGGGCTGCCAGCGGTCTGGCCACAGCCCCCGGTCAGTGCGCCGACCGCGACGACTGCCGCCACGACCGCCAGCCGACGTGTGATTCTCCGCGCGTGCATGCTCAGCCCCCAGCCCGATGGTGCAATGGCGCACCACCCGTGAAGCGGCGCACGCTATCAGGACCGGTGCTCCCGCCGAGCACCGGCGGCCGGGGCTCAGGTGCTGGCGGCGGGCGCCCCGGTCGGACACCACTATGGCATGCCACCAGCATGCTAGCGTAGGTGGATGGGCGCGATCCAGGTGAAAAACGTTCCCGCTGAGCTGCACGAGGCCTTGCGCCGACGGGCAACAGCCGAGGGGATGGACCTGCAGGGCTACGTGCTGCAGGTCCTTCGCCGTGACCTTGCCGTGCCGAGCCAGCGGGAGTGGTTGGAGACGCTGCACAGCCAGCCCAGCGTCGCCGATCTCCCGCCGGCCGCCGAGATTCTCGATGAGCAGCGTCGCCGCCGGCAGCACGATCTGGATCACCGTGTGGATCGTCATTGACAGCTCGGCGCTCGCCGAGATCGTGATGCGGACGCCGCGCGCGCCGCTCGTGGAGGAGCTGCTCGTTGACGCTGACCTGATCGCGCCAGACCTGATCAACGCCGAGGTGCTGTCCGTCGTGCGCGGCTGGCTGCTGCGGCACGTGATCGACGGGGCTGCCGCACAGCGGGCAGTCGAGAACTTGGCGATGGCCCCGGTGCGGCGGATGACAACGGCCGCGTTGATCTCTCGGATGTGGGACTGGCGCCAGAACCTCACGCCGTACGACGCCAGCTACGTCGCGCTCGCCCAGCGGCTCGCCTGCCCGTTGTTGACACTCGATCACCGGCTGACCAGGGCACCAGGCCTTGGCGTCGAGGTGCGCACCGTCGAGAGCCAAGGCTGACGGATCAGGTGCTGGCGGCGGCCTTGCGGCGGGGCTTGCGGGGCGCGGGACCCTTGGCGCGGCGTTCGGCGAGCAGCTCGACGGCGCGCTCGTCGGTAATGGTCTCCACGTTGTCGGCCTTGCGCAGCGACGCGTTGGTCTCGCCGTCGGTGACATACGGGCCGAAGCGGCCGTCGCGGATCACCATCGGCTTGCCGGTGGCCGGGTCGTTGCCCAGCTCTCGCAGCGGCGCCGCCGCCGCAGCCCGCTGGCCACGCTGCTTGGGCTGCGCGTAGATCGCCAGCGCCTCCTCCAGCGTCACCGTGAACAGCTGCTCCTCGTCGGTCAGCGAGCGGGAGTCGGTGCCACGCTTGAGGTACGGGCCGTAGCGGCCGTTCTGCGCGGTGATCTCCTCGTTTGTCGACGGGTCGACGCCCACCCCGCGCGGCAGCGACAGCAGCCGCAGCGCGTCCTCCAGCGTCACGGTGTCCAGCGACATCGACTTGAACAGCGACCCTGTGCGCGGCTTGGCCTTCTTCGGCGCGTCCTCGGGCAGCAGCTCGGTGACGTACGGGCCGTAGCGGCCGTCCTTGGCCACGACCTCGTGCTTGGTCTCCGGGTCGACGCCCAGCGTGCGGCCCTCGGTGGGCACCGAGAACAGCTGCTCGGCGACCTCCGCGGTCAGCTCGTCGGGCGGCAGGTCCTCGGGCAGGTTGGCGCGCTGCGTCTCGCCAGAGCCGTTCAGCGAGCGCTCCAGGTACGGGCCGTACCGGCCGACCCGCACCATGATGTGGTCGAACAGCGGGATCGAGTTGACGGCGCGGGCGTCGATCTCCTCGAGGTTCTCGCCGACCATCTTCTTCAGCCCGCCGAGGCCGGCGACCGAGCCCGGGCTGCCGTGCCCACCCCCGAAGTAGAAGGAGGCCAGCCAGTCGGTGCGGTGCTGGGTGCCGGCGGCGATGGAGTCCAGCTCGTCCTCCATGGCCGCGGTGAAGTCGTAGTCCACCAGGCCGCTGAAATGCTGTTCGAGCAAACCCACCACGGCGAACGCGATCCAGGACGGCACCAGCGCGCTGCCCTTCTTCCACACGTAGCCGCGGTCCTGGATGGTGTTGATGATCGCGGCGTAGGTGGACGGGCGTCCGATGCCCAGCTCCTCCAAGGCCTTGACCAGGCTCGCCTCGGTATAGCGCGGCGGCGGGTTGGTCGTGTGACCTTCGGGGTTGAGCTCGGCGGCGGTGAGCGCCTGGCCCTCGCTGAGCTGCGGCAGCCGCGACTCGGCGTCGTCGGCCTCGCCACCGGCCTGGTCGTCGACCGTCTCGACGTAGGCCTTGAGGAACCCGGGGAAGGTGATCGTGCGGCCGGACGCGGCGAACGTGGCCTCCTCGCCGGTCGCGGCCGTGCCCTTGATCCGCACGCTCATCGTGGTGCCACGGGCGTCGGCCATCTGCGAGGCGACCGTGCGCTGCCAGATGATCTCGTAGAGCCGGAACTCGTCGCCGTCGACCTCGCGGGCGACCTCGCCGGGGGTGCGGAAAACCTCGCCGGCTGGCCGGATGCCCTCGTGCGCCTCCTGGGCGTTCTTGACCTTGCGGTTGTACTGCCGCGGGCTCTCCGAGACGTACTCCGCGCCGTAGAGCTCGCGGGCCTGCGAGCGGGCCGCCTCGATTGCGGTGGCCGACAGCGTCGTCGAGTCGGTCCGCATGTAGGTGATGTAGCCGGCCTCGTAGAGGCGCTGGGCCGTGCGCATGGTGCGCTCGGCGGAGAACCGCAGCTTGCGGCCGGCCTCCTGCTGCAGCGTGGACGTCATGAACGGCGCGTACGGCCGGCGCGTGTAGGGCTTGGCCTCCACGCTCGCGACGGCCAGCTCGACGCCCTCGAGCGCCTCGGCGAGCCGGCGGGCGTGCGCCTCGTCCAGCGGAGCCGCGTCACCGCGGAGCTTGCCGTCCGGGCCGAAGTCGCGGCCGGTGGCCACCCGAGTGCCGTCGACGGCGACCAGCCGGGCGCCGAACGTCCGGGGAGACGCGTCGGCGCTCGCGTCGAGCTGCGCGGCGATGTCCCAGTAGGACGCCGATACGAACGCCATCCGCTCGCGCTCGCGCTGCACGATGATGCGGGTCGCCACCGACTGGACCCGGCCAGCCGACAGCTTCGGCATGACCTTCTTCCACAGCACGGGGGAGACCTCGTAGCCGTAGAGCCGGTCGAGGATGCGGCGGGTCTCCTGGGCGTCGACGAGATCCTGGTCCAGCTCGCGAGGGTTGGCGGCGGCGGCCCGGATCGCCGACTCGGTGATCTCGTGGAAGACCATGCGGCTGACGGGCACCTTCGGCTTGAGGGTGTCCAGCAGGTGCCACGCGATGGCCTCGCCCTCGCGGTCGCCGTCCGTCGCGAGTAGCAGCTCGTCGGCGTTCTTCAACGCGGACTTCAGCTCGGTGACCGTGGACTTCTTCTCCGGCGTGACGATGTAGAGCGGCTCGAAGTCGTGGTCGACGTCCACCCCGAGCCGGGCCCACGGCAGGCCCTTGTACTTGGCCGGCACGTCGGCAGCGCCTCGCGGGAGGTCGCGGATGTGGCCGCGCGAGGACTCGACCTGGTAGTCACCACCGAGGTAGGAGGCGATCTTTCGAGCCTTGGCAGGGGATTCCACGATGACCAATCGGCGCCCCACCCGCCCGGTGCCCGGCTCGCGCTGTCCCGCTACCACATTTTCTCAATTCCGTCGTCCAGCGTGCACCCGTCAGTGAGTGCACGCGCGATTGTGACTCCCCCGCACGGTGTCCCGATTCGCCAGTGTGCCTGATGCGCACGCGACGCACACGCATGCGCGCTCAGTGCAACAGGCCGAGCGGCAGCGTAGTAAGCCGGTCAAGCCCGCGTCGGAATCACTTGACGATGGTCTTCATCTTCTGGCAGTTCGCCGCCTTTTCCGCTGCCGCGTTGAGCTCGGTGTTGGTCGCAAGGTCGGCCGCCGGGTTAGGCAGCTTCGACAGAGAGGACATCGTCGAGGCCGCCTTACTCAGCGCTGACGCCTTGGCCTGCTTGGTGTTCGGCGCCGAGTCCAGGGTGGCCTTGGCGTCACCGAACGCGGTCCTGATCTGGCCGAGAGCCGTCTTGGTCTTGGAGACGAGCTCGTCGCCACCGGCCACCGGCGACTTGCCCGCACCGTCCAGCCCGGTGATCGCCTTGTCCACGGCCGTCACCGCGTCGCCGAGGTAGGTGCTCAGCGCTTTGCTCGCCGCGATGGGGTCGCTCGGGCTCACGTTCGGGGGTTTGGAAGCGGTCTCGAGGAACGGGATGAACGAGCCGCAGATCTTGTCCGTGAAGGCCACCGCGTCGCCCGAACCGCCGCCGCTGGAACTGCCGCAGCCAGCCATCGACACGACCACCGCCAGCGCCGCGACAAGTGCCCCCAACGTCCGTCGTACGTGCATGTCGTCCTCCGCGCATCGTCGTGACGCGGGCGCGTCACACCAGAACGAGCGGACGATACTGGCTCGGCCAAACGGCGCACGGCCCGGCCTTGGCGCCCGCCGGAGGCCTGTCACTGGGCGTGAGCGGGCCATTCCACCACGTCGACACCTGCCGGCGGCGGCCCGACGAGCTCGGCCAGCCGTCGCAGCCGCTTGGCGCCGCTGATC
>JACDBJ010000522.1 GCA_013695005.1 Pseudonocardiales bacterium | reverse complement strand
GGTCGTCTTGCCTGCTCCGTTGGGTCCGACCAGGGCGACCACCCGGCCGGCCGGGACGGCCAGCGAGCAGTCCCGCAGCGCCCAGGACCTCCGGTAGCGCACGCCGAGGCCGGTTGCCTCCACCGCGTTGTTCACGCCGTCTCCTCCCGAAACGATTCGACGACCACGGAGGAGAAGATCGCGTTCAGGTCCTCCTGGTCGAGCCCCGCCTTCCTGCCTTCGAGCACCCACGCCGCCAACCCGGAGCGCAGCCGCGCGTGGTCGACGAGCGCCGCGCCTCCGATGGAGCGCTGGACGAACGTCCCCATCCCTGGGCGGCCCATGGCCAGCCCCTCACGCTCCAGCTCGCGGTAGGCCTTGTGCACCGTGTTGGGGTTGATCGCAAGCCGCTCCACGACCTCACGTGCCGTGGGTAGCTGGTCCCCCGGCACCAGCATGCCCAGCCGCAGGGCGTGCTTCACCTGGTGGACCAGCTGCAGGTACGTCGACACCCCCGACGCCTTGTTCAGATGAAACTCGATCACAGGAAGCATCTTTCACTACTTAGTTAGTGAAAGGGTGGAACAACCAGGCCAAGCTGTCAAGTCCGTCAGAGGCTCATCGGGTCCGCCAGCTGCGCCAACTCGAGGAACCGCGCGTGTGGATCCGCGATCAGCCGCCGTTCCTGCAGGTCGAGCAGACCGGCGGTGCCCGTCAGCGACGCGACATGGGTGCTGTCCGCCCGCCGGAACTCCTGCTGGATATGAAAGATCTTTCCCTCACCCCACCAGAACTCGCACGAGATGTCGACCTCGTCGCCGGTGCGCAGCTCGCGCCGGAACTTGATCGCCACATCCAGCGCGACCGGTCCGACGCCGTTGGCGATCAGGCCGGCCTGGGTGATACCCGCAGCGAGCAGGCACTCCCACCGCGCGTGCTCGGCGTACTGCAGGTAGACGGCCTGGTTCATGTGCCCCTGGGTGTCCACCTCGTAGCCGCGCACCCTGACACGAATCTGGAACGGATCTTCCATATCGCCAGCCTATGTCGGCCGCCCGACGCCTGGAGCAGCTACTTGACCTGGCGCTCCTCGCCGGCCCAGTGGGCCTCGCGGAGCTTGAACTTCTGCACCTTGCCGGTGGCGGTCCGGGGGATCGAGTCCCGGAACTCCACCGAAGTGGGCGCCTTGTACCGGGCCAGACGCTCCTTGCAGTGCGCGATCATCTCTGCCTCGGTGGCGTCGGCGCCGTCGGCCAGCACCACCAGCGCCTTGATCGTCTCGCCCCACTTTTCGTCCGGCACGCCGATGACGGCCACCTCCGCGACCGCGGGGTGGCTGAACAGGCAGTCCTCCACCTCGATCGACGACACGTTCTCGCCGCCGGTGATGATGACGTCCTTCTTGCGGTCGGAGATCGTCAGGTGGCCTTGCTCGTCGATGTTGCCGCCGTCGCCGGTGTGGAACCACCCGTCCTGGATCGCGGCCGCGGTCTCCTCCGGCTTGTCCCAGTACCCGTCCAAGACGACGTTGGACCGCGCAAGCACCTCACCCTCGTCGCCGATCCGCAGCTGGACGTTCAGCCCCGGCGCACCGGCCCGGCTCAGCTTGCGGGCGCGCTCCTCCGCGGGCAGCTCGTCGTCCTCCGGACGCTGCCGGTTGAACGTCAGCAGCGGCGACGTCTCGGTCAGGCCGTAGAGCTGCAGGAACTCCCAGCCCAGCTCCTCGCCGATCCGCTGGATGGTCCGGCTCGGCGGTGGCGCACCCGCGCAAACCACCCGCACCTGCCCGCCGCCCGGGATCGGCCCGTCCCAGCTGGCCGCCGCCTCCAGCACCGCGGAGAACACCGCGGGCGCGCCGCACATCAGCGTCACCCCGTGCTCCTGTACCCGGCGCAGGATCTCCGCGCCGTCCACCTTGCGGAGCACGACCTGCTTCGCGCCGAGGCCGGCCATCGTGAACGGCATGCCCCAGCCGTTGCAGTGGAACATCGGCAGCGTGTGCAGATAGACGTCGCGCTCCCACGCCCTGGTGTGCAACCCGAAGATCGTCGCGTTGACCCAGACGTTGCGGTGGGTCATCTGCACGCCCTTGGGGCGGGCCGTCGTGCCGGAGGTGTAGTTGATCGTCGCGGTGGCGTCCTCGTCGGGCTCCGCCCACGGCCGCGGCTCGACGTCGAAGCGCATGACGTGCTCGTCGGTCTCGTCGCCGAGCACGAACCGGTGCTGGGCGCGGACCGACTTGAGCGGGTCGTCGAGCTCCGGGTCCACCAGCAGCACGGAGGCCCCGGACTGCTCGACGATGTAACCGACCTCCTCCGGCTGCAGGCGGAAGTTCACCGGGACGCAGATGCGTCCGCTGGCGGGCACCGCGTAGAGCAGCTCCAGCAGTCGGGCCGCGTTGTGGCTGACCACGGCGACCCGCTCGCCATCGCCGACGCCCAGGGCGTCGAGCCCGGCCTGCCACGCCCTTGCCCGCCGGGCGAGCTCGTCGTAGGTGGTCGTCGGGACGGGTGTGGCCGCCTGGTCCGGTTCGTCGATCACGGCGGTCGACTCCGGCCACACCGTCTCCGACCGGTTCAGGAAGTCCGCGGTGGTGAGCGGTACGCGCATGATTCGGAGCGTAGGAGAATGCCCGCGCACACGCTCGCCCTGCGGCTACGACTGCCGCGCCGACTCTTCGAACATCCCGTCCAGCGACAGGTACTCCGTTGCGACGATCCTCATGTCGGCCTCCCTCACTGTTCGCCTGTACCCACGTGTCGAACGGCGACACGTCGGATCCACACACGCTGTGGTGGTGCAGTTGCACCGATGGCACGACACTTGCGCAGGTGCTCAAGCGACCGCAGGTCGGGCTGCGACGCCCCGACCGCTGGGACGCCGCCACCGTCGGTTATGCCTCGCTGGCCGCGCTGTTCACCCCGCTGAGTGCCCCGGCCGCGGTTGCCGTGCTCCTTCCTGGGGTCCTCGTGGTCGTCCTGCGGGCGATGCGGCCCGTCGGCGATCTGCCGCGGGACGCCCAGCCGTACAGGGCGGCTGCGCAGTGGCTCGTGCTCGCCGTCGTTGGCGCCCTGTGGTGGCTGGTCGCCTTCCTGTGGGGCAACGATCCCGAGCACCCGACGCTGAGCCTGCTGCTCGACCCGGTGCTGGAGACCTATCCCGGTCGGTTGCTCGGCTACACGATCTGGCTGGGCGCTGGTCGCTGGCTGGTGACCCGGTGAGCCCGTACGCCGTCATCGCCACCGGCTTCGCACTCGTCGTGGTCGCGATGCTCGGTGTGCAGCTGGCGGCCGCCGCCGGGCAGCGGCGGTTCCACCGGCTCGGCGAGGCGTCGCACGCGGCGCTGGCTACCCGGTTCGGCAGGTGGGCCGTCCTGCTGTTGTGGCTGTGGACCGGGTTCCACTTCCTCGCACGGTGACCGCGACGGGACTGACCGGCCCTACTTCGCGCTCTGCGCCTTCTCGACGAGTCCCTCGGCGATCTCGCGCAGCTTCCCGCGCGGGACGCCATCGCCTCCTGCATCTGTCTGCCAGTGCCGCGGTGGTGGTGTAGAGCTGCGCGTTCGCCAGCGCGACCGCCGCGTAGTTGGCGAAGGTGCGGGCGAGCTTGCTGGCATCGTCGTCGAAGATCTCCGGCTCGGCGAGCTGCTGCAGCCGGTGGCGGAGCAGGTGAAACAGGCCGCGTCCGACGTCGCGGACAACCTGCGCGAGCCTGCACAGCAGGCCGTCGAGTCGGTCAAGTCGACGGCGAGCGACGCCGCGTCGACGGTGACCGAGCAGGGGCGTTCCGCCGCCGAGGACGTGAAGGGCCGCGCCACCGAGGCCAAGGAGAACGTGCAGGGACGCACCAGCTAGCGCCGGGCATCCGAGCTGCCGTCCACCTCAGAGTCGCGGTGGGCGGCAGTTTCTGGGTCAAGCGTGGATGGGCGGCCGCGTACGTGGATAGTTGGCGTCATGGCGAATCTGCCGTACGGCATCCCCGCACGTGATCTCGACGACGACGACCTGCGCCGGGAACTCCAGCACTTGCACGAGACCCGGCACGCCACGCTGCTTGGCGGCAGCGAGGACGCGCTGCAGACGCACACCGACCGCATGTTGGAGATGGAACAGGAGTTCCTTCGGCGCTTCCCGCGGGATGGGGCGCCCGACGAGCTGCGGACCCGCGCCGGTAGCCGCCGCCGGGCTGGGCAGCCGGTGTCGGGCCCCGATCTTCCGGAGTAGCCGGTCAGAGCTGCGGCAGCTCCTGTTCGAGGCCGATGAACCGAGCCAGCGGATCGCCGTCGCGGGCGGCCCGGTCGAGCACCGAGCGAATGCTCCAGCGGTCGGGCCGCAGGTCAGGGTCGTCCAGCTCGTCCCACTGGATCGGCACCCAGACGGGCGCACCGGCCGCGGGGCGAGCGCTGAACGGCGCGCTCGTAACGCCTTGCCTTGTTCAGCTGCCCGCCGCCCGTCTCCCGTTGTGCGCCTTGAGCTGCGGCTCTACCGTGAGAGATGCACTCAGATGGCGAGTTCCTTCTACGGGTGAAGCGGTGGTCGCGAGCCTTGACCGATAGCCAGGCCTTCGTACCGTCGTCCACGGCGGGCGCCAAACAGGCGGTTCTGCGACTCGACACGCTGGAGCTCATCCCGGGCGTCCGTGTCATCTCCGTCCGCGGGGAGCTCGACATCCTCACCGCGCCGGCGCTGGTCAAGCGAGTCGGTCAGGAGCTGGCCGGCGGCCCCCGAGGGCTCATCCTCGACCTCAGCCAGCTCGGGTTCCTCGGCTCCAGCGGCATCTCGGCACTCATCGACGCCCGGGATGCCGCGTTTCGGTCGAACGTGCCGCTGAGGCTCGTCTGCGCGTCACGGGCGGTGCTCCGACCCCTGGAGGCGACCGGTGTCGCGGGGTTGTTCGGCATCTCCGGGAAGCTCAGCGATGCGCTGCGCTATCACAACGTCGACAGTCGCTGAGGCGCCGACGATCTACGATGCCGCGATGACGGGGA
>JACDBJ010000521.1 GCA_013695005.1 Pseudonocardiales bacterium | reverse complement strand
GCGCCGGGCCGCCGTCGTCGTCGGGTTGGACCAGTACGTCGACCAGGTCCGCCACCTCCTGCGGCCGGGCACCCAGGTCCGCACCAGCGGGCTGGGCGACGAGGAACTACGGGCCGCCGACGCCGTCGCACAGGCCGCGGCCGGCAACGCCGTGGCGCTGCTCGGGTCCGGCGACGTCGGCGTCTACGCGATGGCCAGTCCTGCTCTGCTCCAGGCCGGTGAAGACGTCGAGGTGGTCGGTGTGCCAGGCGTCACGGCGGCGCTTGCCGCAGCCGCGCTGCTCGGCGCCCCGCTCGGGCACGACCACGTGTCGATATCGCTCTCCGACCTGCACACCCCGTGGCCGGTGATCGAACGAAGGATCATGGCGGCGGCGGCAGCCGATCTGGTGACCTGCTTCTATAACCCACGCAGCAAGGCCCGCGACTGGCAGCTCGGCACCGCCCTTGACCTGCTGCGCAAGCACCGATCACCCCAAACCCCTGTCGGTGCAGTGCGGCAGGCCGGCCGGCCCGGCGAGCGCATCTGGTGGGCACCGATAGCCGACTTCGACCCCGCCGATGTCGACATGTTGACCACCGTGATCGTCGGCTCGTCGACCACGACCGTCGTTGCCGGACGCATGGTGACGCGTCGCGGCTACCGTTGGTCCGAGGACGTACCCAACATGATCGAATAGCCTGTAGTGTCCGACGCAGGGCATGCTCACCTGACTGCGGAGTGATGGGCGCCGATGACCGTGACCGAGGGTGATCTCAACGGGGGAGGAGAGCCGGCAATGACGCGCGTCGGACCGGCCAGGGCCACCGCACACCCGATCGAGGTCGAGTCCTACGCGCTGCTGCGCTCCCGCCTCGACACCTGCGACCTGCCGCCGCTGAGCCGTGCTGTCGTCGAGCGCGTCGTGCACACCACCGCCGACCTGAGTTGGGCCGGTGAGCTGGTCTGCGACGAGGACGCGCTGCAGACCGGTCGGGCCGCATTGCTCGACGGCGTGCCGTTGATCACCGACGTGCGGATGCTCGCCGCCGGCATCACCTCACGCCGTTGCACCGTCGCGCTGGACATCCCCGGCGTGGCCGAGGTCGCGGCGTCCGAGGGGCTCACTCGTTCGGCGGCCGGCATCCGGCTCGCCGCCGCGCAACACCCGGAGGCAGCGGTCTGGGCCATCGGCAACGCCCCCACCGCGCTGGCCGAGCTGCTGCGGTGCGCCCGCACCAGCTCGATGGGCATCCCGCTCGTCGTGGGTGTCCCGGTCGGATTCGTCGGGTCGGTGGGCGCCAAGTCGGCCCTGCGCGAGTCCGGCCTGCGCTCGGTGACCAACCGCACCGAGCGGGGTGGGGCCTCCATCGCCGCCGCGATCGTCAACGCGCTGCTCTACTCCGACGGGCAGCGGTGAGCCGTCCGGCGCCACTGTTGCTGGTCGGACACGGCACGTCCGACGAGCGAGGCGTGTCGGAGTTCGTCTCCCTCACCCGGCGGCTGGGTCGCCGGCTCGCGGCAGACGGCATCGACGTCGACGGCGGGTTCATCGAGCAGTCGCCGCCCACGGTCAACGACGCGTTCTCGGCGCTGGCCGGCCGGGGGCACGAGCACATCGCCGCCGTCCCGCTCGTCCTGGTGGCGGCCGGCCACGCCAAGGGCGACATCCCCGCCGCACTTGAGCGGGAGGCCCGCCGCTCCGCCGGAACGACGTACCGGATGGGCCGCCCACTCGGCCCGCACCCGACCCTCCTGACGCTGCTCACCGAGCGCATCGACGCCGTGCTCCCACCGCGCGACCGAGCGGACACGGCTGTGCTGCTGGTCGGGCGCGGCTCCACCGACCCGGACGCCAACGCCGAGGTGTGCAAGGTCGCCCGGCTGCTGCACGAGGGACGCGGCCTCGCCTTCGTCGAGACGGCGTTCGTGTCGCTGACCTGGCCGGACGTCCCGACTGGGCTGGCCCGCTGCGCCGCGCTCGGTGCCGAGCGTGTCGTCGTGGCCCCCTACTTCCTGTTCGACGGGGTGCTGCCGCGTCGCGTCACCGCGCAGGCCGCCGCCTTCGCGGCGTCTGCGCCCGGCATGGACGTACGGCTCGCGGAGCACATCGGCGACTGCGACGACCTGGCCGGGCTGGTGGTGGAGCGCTACCACGAGGCGCTGCACGGCGACATCAGGATGAACTGCGACACCTGCGCCTACCGCGTCCTGCTGCCCGGTTTCGAGGACAAGCTCGCCAGCCCGCAGACCCCGCACCACCACCCCGACGACCCGGTCAACGGCCACGGTCATGGACATGTCCACGCGGCGCCCTGAGCGGCATTACCTGGTCGGGCTCGACCTGGCCGGGCGTCAGGTCGTCGTGGTCGGCGGCGGCACGGTCGCCCAGCGCCGGCTGCCGCGGCTACTCGACGCCGGCGCCGAGGTCACCGTAGTCGCCCCTGAGGTGACACCCGCCGTCGAGGCGATGGCCACCGCAGGCGAGCTGCGCTGGACCGCCCGGAGCTACGAAGACGGCGACCTCGCCGCGGCCTGGTACGTCATCGCGTGCACCGACGACCCCGCGACCAACGAAGCCGTCGGCGCCGAAGCCCAGCGCAGGCAGGTGTTCTGCGTGCGCGCCGACCACGGCCCGAGTGGCAGCGCAGTCACGCCCGCGGTGGGCGAGCACGACGGGCTGGTCGTCGGGGTGCTCGCCGGCGGGCAGCCCCGCCGCTCCGCCGCCGTCCGCACCGCCCTGGTCGAGGCGCTGCAGGCGGGCCTCGTCGAGGACTCGGCGGAGCCGG
>JACDBJ010000519.1 GCA_013695005.1 Pseudonocardiales bacterium | reverse complement strand
GCTCGGTGCCGACCACCGCCAGCCGCAAGGCGCCGCCGGCGGACGAGCAGGCCAGCACGGCCGGCCCTGGCTGCTCCGCCGGCAGTGAGCCACCGACGACGGCCGCCACCGCGTCCATCCCGGACAGCACGTCCGCGGAGGTGGTGGGGTGCTGTGCGAACGCCGTCGACCGGCCGTCGCTGCTGACCAGCAGCGCCTTGGTCCAGGTGGAGCCAACGTCCAGGCAGACCGCCGGGGCATCCGGCCTGGACGGGCTCATGGCGATTCAGCGTATCGGCGCAACGCTGTCACCGGCAGTGACCGCGCCACCGGCTGCGAGTGCGTGCCGGCGTGCGACAGCCCGAAGCTGCCGCCGAGGATGTGGGCCAGCTGGTGGTGCAGCCCCATGGTCGTGGCGCCGAGGCAGGCGCCGCACAGCCGTCGGCGTCGGCGTCCATGGCGGCCTTCGCGGCGGCGGCAGCGGCCTGCACCGGGACATGCTCGGACGCGTGCGGATGCACCCCGACCGAGTGTTCGCCGAGCGACTCGGCGACGTCGCGGGCGAGTTCCTGGCGGCCGGGCGTGGACAGCACGAGCACCCGGCGCAACCCCAGCTCGTCCAGCTCGGCGTCCAGCTCGGCAACCCGACCGGCGCCGAAGATCACACGCATCGGGAGCGCCCGGTGGCGAAACCGCATCAGCGCCAGATCCCCGGCCAGGTCAGGAGCCGACGGCCGTGCGGTCCAGGTCCGGCTCGAGGTAGATCAACCGGGCCTCCGGGATGGCCGAGCGAACGCGACTCTCGGCTTCGTCGATGGCCCTGGCGACCTCCTCGACGGGCAGCCCTGGCGCGAGCGCGATCTTGGCAGCAACCAGCAGCTCGTCGGGGCCGATGTACTGCGTCCTGATGTGGATGACCCGCTCGACCTGCCCCCGCGACAACTCGTGGACGACCTTGTCCAGGGTGGGCGCGGTGGCGCCCTCGCCGATCAGCAGGCTCTTCATCTCGCGGATCAGGATGAACGCGATGATGCCCAGCAGCACGCCGATCGCGATCGTGCCGATGCCGTCCCAGACCGGCTCGCCGGTGATCATCGTCAGCCCGACGCCGGCCAGCGCGAAGATCAGCCCAACGAGCGCCCCGGCGTCCTCCAGCAGCACAACGGGCAGCTCGGGCGACTTCGACTGCGTGATGAACTGCCACCAGGTGCCAGAGCCCTTGAGCGGCCGCGACTCGACGATGGCGGTCCGGAAGGAGAACGACTCGAGCACGATCGCGACCACGAGGATGCCGACCGCGACGAACGGCGAGGTCAGCTCCTCGGGGGCGGTGACCTTGTGGATACCTTCGTAGAGCGCGAACAGCGAGCCGATGCTGAACAGCAGCAACGCGACGACGAACGCGTAGAAGTAGCGGTCGCGGCCGTAGCCGAACGGGTGCTGCGTGGTGGCCTCCCGCTCGGCGCGCTTCTTGCCGAGCAGCAGCAGGCCCTGGTTGGACGTGTCGGCCACCGAGTGCGCGGACTCGGCGAGCAGCGACGACGACCCTGTGATCGTGAAACCGATGAACTTGGCCACCGCGATACCCGCGTTGGCCAGCAGGGCCGCAATGATCGCCCTGGACCCACCACTCGCTGACAACCGTGACCCCATTCCTCCGCGGACTCCGCCCGGGATCCTACGGCCAGGGCTCGCTAGCCGCCGCCGCCCGGGACGTCCACGGCCACGACGCGAAGGCCCGCGATCCGGGCGAAGTCGGCGGGATTGCAGGTGTACACCGGCAGGTCGTTCGCCAGAGCGACGGCCGCGATCATCGCGTCGTAAGCCCGCGCCTGCGGCTTGCGGCCCGCACGGCGTAGCGCTGCCGCCACGCGGCCGAAGGCCCGCGCCGCCGCCGCGTCGAACGGCAGCGGCTCGAAGTCGGACTCGGCCTGCTGCAACACCGACTGCCGGGCGGCCCGCTCCCGATCAGTCGCGGCGACCAGCGGGCCGACCGAGAGCTCGGCCAACGTGATGGCCGAGATGAGCGGCTGATCGGGCAGGGTCGACGGGTCGGTGATCTTCGGCAGGTTGATCACGGTGCTGGTGTCCAGCAGCCCCCGGCCGTCGGTCATGGTCACGCGGCCGGTGTCAGAGGTCCGGGTCCAGGACGGTGTCGACGTCGGCCCGGAAAGCCGCCAGGTTGACCACCGGTAGCCGGCGCCAGCGGGACAGCAGCGCCTCTCCAGTCACCCGTGGTCGCGGGATGGGGCGGAGCTCGGCCACCGGGACGCCTGCTCGGGTGACGGTCAGGGCTTCGCCGCGGTGCACCCGCTCGACGACGTCCCCGCCGTGGTTCCGTAGCTCACGGATGGTCACCTCGTCCATAGATACACTGTATCACCGGTGAGACACGGGTAGTTAGAGGCCGTCGGCGAGTTCGATGTTGTCGAGGCCGTCGGTGGCAAGGAACAGCTGGGTCGGGGCCAGTTCGGGAGCAACGGTCACGCCCCGGTCAGCGGCCGAGAGCCACAGTGACTGCCCGCGCCGCAACGTCATTGCCTGCCCGTCGCCCTCGACCGCCGCGGCGCCCTCGGTGCACAGCAGGATCCGGCCGCCTCCGTCGGGCAGCCCGACCGCTGGCGCCGGCTCGGTCCAGTCCAGCCGGGAGAGCCGGAACTCCTCCGCCGGGGTGTCGTATTGGGTCCACGGGCCGTCGATCTCGCCGCGGCGCACCCGCTCCGGCCCACACCTGAAGTCCAGCACCCGCAGCAGCTCCGGGACGTCGACGTGCTTGGGGGTCAGCCCGCCACGCAGCACGTTGTCCGAGTTGGCCTGCAGCTCGATACCCGCACCGGACAGGTAGGAATGCAGGTTGCCGGCCGGCAGGTACAGCGCCTCCCCCGGCGCGAGCGTCACCCTGTTGAGCAGCAACGCCGCCAGCACGCCGCCGTCGCCGGGGTAGCGCTCGGACAGCTCCAGGACCGTGCGCGCCTCGGCGTCGAAGTACTCGCCGTAGCCGGGAGCGCCGAACCGCTTGCCTGCGGCGTCGACGCCCTGCTCGGCGAACTGCTGCAGCAGCCGGACGCAACCCTCCTGGACCGCCGGCACGAGCTTGTCCAGCGCGTTCTGCGGCAGCGTGATCCACGTGGTGAACAGCGCCCGCATCCCGTCCTGGTTGGGATCACCGGCCAGCAGCTCGACGTGCGCGGCAAGGTCGTCGACGGCCAACGCGCGCAGGAGCCGCACGGTCTCCTGGGCGTCCCGGAAGCCGACGAGCGCGTGGAACTCGGTCAGCGCGCAGATCAGCTCCGGCTTGTGGCTCGGGTCGCGGTAGTTGCGTTCCGGAGCGTCCCGCCCGATGCCCCGCGCCTCCTCCCGCGCGAAGCCGGCGGCGGCCTGCTGGGCGCTGGGGTGCGCCTGCAGGCTCAGCGGCTCCTCGGCGGCAAGCACCTTGAGCAGGAACGGCAGCCGCCCGTCCCAGTACCCCGCCCGCTGCGGGCCGAGCATCCCGTCCGGGTCCT
The DNA here is from genome assembly GCA_013695005.1 of Pseudonocardiales bacterium. Taxonomy (GTDB): domain Bacteria; phylum Actinomycetota; class Actinomycetes; order Mycobacteriales; family Pseudonocardiaceae; genus Pseudonocardia. The sequence goes on along the minus strand of JACDBJ010000519.1, from coordinate 793 downwards.
CGCGCACCGCGTCGAGCAGCGACCGCGACGTTCCGGTGGCGGTGACCAGCCGGGACGGGTCGGCGGGATGAGCGCCGAGCCACAGCTCGGCCTGCGGGTGCGGGGACGGCACGGGTTGGCCCAACAGCGCGGCGATCACCGCCCGGGAACCCCAGGCATAGGGCCGCACCGGGTTGTCCAGCAGCTCCACGTGCTCTGCGCGCTCCTCAGTCGATGCGGCTGGTCAATCCAGCGGTCAGGATCCGGCGGGTTCGGACAGCGGGTGGGCAGCTCCGGAAGCGGTCAGCCCCAGGTACAGCGCCGCAACATCGAAGCGAGCCGCCAGCACGGCCGCTCGCAACGCCGGACCCTGGCGTACCCCGGGCCCGACCTCCTCAATCAGGTGCAGCTGGTCAGCCGTCGGCCAGGACCGCCCCGTGAGGCGCAAGGCGGCCGTCTCGGGTTCCTCGTCGGCCGTGCCGAGCAGCATCACCCGCGGGGGCGGTGCGGTCAGGCTCGAACCATCCAGATCGTCGAACGGGTCGTGGAAGACGTCGTGGCTGCCGGCGGCGGCCTCCACCGCCCGCTGCAATGCGTCGGAGGTCGCGGCCTGGCCCACGTCGGCGTGGTGCGCCACGACCGCGGCGTGGTTGGCCAGCGTCTCGGCTGCGTAGCCGGCCAGCACGGTGGCGACCGGGTCGGTGCCCCACAGCAGGGGCGTGTGGTCGGCCAGCCGCATCGCCAGCGCCTTGGCCGGGTTGACGAACGCGTCGCTCGACGGGCGGCAGCGCTCGCTGACCGCCTCCAGGCAGGC
>JACDBJ010000500.1 GCA_013695005.1 Pseudonocardiales bacterium | reverse complement strand
TCCCGCCGAACGGCATCGGAATGTTGACCACCGGCCAGGCGAACGGCGTCTGGTCCATGAAGAGCTTGGTCAGCTCGACCGGGTCGTCGCCCTCGTCGGTGTCTAGCCCGAACATGAAGTTGGCCTGAAGGTACGGCACCTTGGCGCCGAGCCGTCGGAACTGGTCGACGACGCCGTTGACCTTCTCCAGGCCGCTCTTCCGGCCCATGCCGGCCTTGTTCGAGTAGTCGGTCCAGGACTCGACGCCGGGTGCCACGAATACGCAGTTGGTGGTGCGCAGCCGCTCGAGCCGCTCGCCGCGCAGCAGGGTCAGCGAGCTCTCGATGACGTAGGGCGGCCGCTGGGGCGGCGGCAGCTCCTCGAGCACCTCGAAGACCTGGTCGAACTTGACGCCGAAGTTGGGGGCGTGGAATGCGACGAGCCGGCCGGGCAGGTGCTCGGCGACGTAGCGCAGGTCGGCGGCCAGCCGGTCCCGGGACAGCGGCCGGTAGGCGTTGTTCCAGTCGATGCAGAAGTTGCACGTGTAGGGGCATCCAAGGCTGGCCAGCATGGGGACGTTCGAGATCAACAGCGGCTTGCGGCCCCAATAGAAGTTGGCGGCTCGGATCTCCGGCATGCGCTCCTCGACGGTCGGCACGTCGGCGAACGACTGGGAGCTGGTGATCACAGCGCCGGGGTCGAAGTGGCCCGCCAGGATGTCGGAGATCAGGTCGGCGTCGCATTCCTTCACGACCAGGTCGAAGAACCGCAGGCAGTCCGGCGGGAACGCTTTGGCGTGCGGGCCGCCGAGCACAGTGCGGACACCCGCCTTCCGATAGAGCCGCCCGAGTGCGTATGCGATTGGACTCGTCTGCGTGTAGCACGCGATGAAGACGACGTCCAGGTCGCTGGGCAGCGCCCGATGGGGATCACCGATTCCGTAATAGGTGGCGTAGAACGTTTCGTGACCCAACCGCCGGCACCACACCGAGATGGCCTGCGGTGTGATGCTGGCGAACTGTTTGGTCAGCAGGAGCTTGTACGCGATGTCCACCGGATGGCCCGACGACGGCGGACCCAAGATGTCGAGGATTCCGACCCGCATCTGCCCCCCACTCCTCGTGAGCGTGGTGGCCACACCCTCGGCGCGACACAGCCTCTACGCAACAGTCAGCGGCCGCAAGGTTCTACCCGCTGAGGACAAGATCGAACGCCAAATTGGATGGACATGGCGCTGTGGCACGCGAGGGCTCCGAGAACCGCGACGTCAGGTCATTCTGGTGAGCTTCTCGCTCTCCTCCCACAAGCGCTTCCGCACGGCGTCGTCGGAGCCCTGTCCGGGTGTGCTGATCTCCTTGCGCTTGGAGAACATCTTTCCCGTGATGGTCGCGGTCTCGGGGGCGGTAGCGAGCCACAGGACGGTGTCGGCGGCCATCTCGGGTGTGCTGCCGAACGTATCCGTGATCAACTTGAATGGGCCGCGGGTGTCGTTCAGGAGTCGCGTCTTCGCCACGAGCCCTGGGTGCAGCGTGTTCGCGACGACGCCGCTGCCATCCAGACGGTGAGCCAACTCCTGGGTAAATAGCACGCGCGCGAGCATCGTCTGTGGCGTGGACTTGAGGTAGGAGTACGGCGTCTGGAGCTTCTGCAGATCCGCGAAGTCGAGGGTCGTCCTGCCGTACTTGGATGACACGTTGACGACGCGTGCTGGCGCGCTTTCCCTCAGCAGCGGCAGTAGTTCGTTGGTGAGCAGGAAGTATGCGAGGTAGTTCGTCGCGAACGTTCGCTCGATTCCGTCGACGGTGAGCTCCTTCTCCTTCACGAACACGCCCGCTGCGTTCACCAGCACGTCGAGCCGGTCGTGGCTGGCGAGGAACCGACCCGACGCATCGCGGATCGACTCCTGTGATGCGAGGTCGCACTCGAGCAGCTCGAGCTTCGCCTCCGGTACGCGCGCACGGACATCACGCAGCGCCTGCTCGCCGCGGTCGGCGTTGCGGACCAGCAGGGCGACCGTGGCAGCTTCCCGGGCAAGGCCGATCGAGGTCGCCCTTCGATGCCCGACGCCGCGCCGGTCACGAGCGCGACCTTCCCCTCCATGCTCGCCATTCGTCTCACCCTCAAGTCTTCGAACGGACTCGCCGGACCTCGAGGCCCTCGCCGCCGCGATGCCCTCCAAGATCTACCACGCCTGCACAGGAGCTGTGCAACGATGACAGGCAGCGGACGTTGCGCCTAGCGCGTCGGGATCGATACCGGTCGACTATCCGGCCTCTGCGGGGACGGTCACATGCTCTGCACCGCCGGGCGAGGTGGTGGGATCGGGGAGCGTTCGCGGCGTTGGACATCGGCTCAGCATCGGTGCGTCCGTGTCGGCGAGTGGACAACTTGTCAGGTTCATCGTCGGCTACGCCATGGTTCGTCCGGCGAGTCGGCTTAGAGCCGGCCGAACGCCTGTGACGACCGGGCGTTACGCAGTAGGCGGCGGCCGGTCAGTGACTGATTGGGTTGCCGGCAGGGTGGCGAGCGGCTGGGCTACGGCGAAGAAGTCGACGAGCCGGTCCCAGCGGCTGTCGTGTCCTGGCCGGAACCGGCGCAGTGCGCGAGCCATTTTTCTGGGGTCGTATCGGCGGCGCGCCCACACCGACGACGGCCGAGCCAGCCGCAGGGCGGCGACAAGCGCGACGACCGGCACGAACACGCCGATGACTGCCAGCACCGGACGGCCCTTCAGGATCGCGACGACCGCGCAGAGCAGCCCGACGGCCACGGTGATCGCCACCGCCACGGCACCATCGCCCGAGTCGTCGTCGAATGGGTTGGCGCCGACGAGCAGTAGGGTGCCGATCACGCCGGCCATCAGCACGGCATCGACCGAACTGCGGCCCTCCCTCGCCCAGTAGACGTCCTCGAGATGCAGCCAGAGCGCGAACTCGTCGAGTGTCAGCGCGGCGCCCACGCCGAACAGCGCGGCGAGGACGTCGACCCATGGCCCGTCGGGACGGTAGGCGAACTCGGCTGTCCCCGTGCCGAGCAGCAGGAAGATGCCGTACACCTGGTGGTGCACGTGCACGCCGCCGACGGCGGTGTTGCGGAAGGGGCCGCGGCCCTCGCGGATGGCCTTCGTGATCGCCCGCGTGGCGAGGAAGGTCAGCAGGAACGCGCCGAGCATCCACCCGACCAGCACGTGGCGGCGCGTCAGCTCGAGCAGATCCACCTGGACGCTCGGCAACGGATCCTTCCCCGGTCAGCTGATCGGCGGCGGGTAACGCCCGCCTGGGCGCGGTAACGAACGCTACCGCGGCTCTCCGGTCGTGACCGGGCAACGAGCCTTGGGTGAAGTGCGGTCGCGACGACGCCGGTGCCAGTCACACGGTGCTAGCCGAGCGGAGGCTGGATGGTCGTCGGTAG
>JACDBJ010000496.1 GCA_013695005.1 Pseudonocardiales bacterium | reverse complement strand
ACCGTGGCTGGCGGTGGCCGGGTCGGTGCTCGACGGCGTCGGCGTACCCGCGTGCATCGGCACCGCCCACGCGGCGGCCGCACGGATCGCCGAGCAACTACGTGCCGGGCAGCTGCCGGCCGAGCGGCCTGCGCCTGGAACCGATGGCAGCATGAGCACATGGCCCGAGCCGACTACACGGAGCTGAACGCGACCGTCCGCTACACGATGTGGTCGGTGTTCCGCGTCGAACCAGGCCGGCTTGGTGAGGATCGCCAGACCCCGGCCGAGCAGGCAGCCACATTCTTCGAGGCGCTGGACGGCAAGGGCGTCGTCGTGCGCGGCGTCTACGACCTGGCGGGACTACGGGCCGACGCCGACTACATGGTGTGGTGGCACGCCGCCGAGATCGAGCCGCTGCAGGCCGCCTACGCCGACCTGCGGCGCGACACGACGCTCGGGCGCGCGTCGGTGCCGGTGTGGAGCCAGGCGGCGCTGCACCGGCCTGCCGAGTTCAACAAGAGCCACGTGCCGGCGTTCATCGCCGGCGAGGAGCCCAAGCGCTACGTGTGCGTCTACCCGTTCGTGCGGTCCTACGAGTGGTACCTGCTGCCCGAGGAGGAGCGGCGGCGGATGCTCGTCCAGCACGGCATGCAGGCGCGCGACTACCCGGATGTCCGCGCCAACACCGTGTCGTCGTTCGGGCTCGGCGACTACGAGTGGATCCTCGCGTTTGAGGCCGACGAGCTGCACCGCATCGTCGACCTCATGCGGGCGCTGCGGGCCAGCGACGCACGGCGGCACGTGCGTGAGGAGATCCCGTTCTACACCGGCCCGGGGATCGCGGTGGCCGACCTCGTGGCGACCCTTCCCTAGCACCGGCTCGACGATCGGGTCAGCCGACCAGCATCGACGCCCAGAACCGACCGAGCCACTGCGCGTACCGCTCGTCCGTCCAGCCGCTCTGCTGCACGAGCCGGTACCACAACGTCCCGTCGGTGGAGGACCACAGCACGTCGCGGCACTCGTCCTGCGACACCGCCAACTGCCCGGTGGCGGCGGCGGCACGCGCGTGCGTCGCCATGGTCTCCAGCCGCTGGCGGTCGATCTCCGCGAGCATTGCCGCAGCGGCTTTCTCGCTGCTGGCCGCGCCCCGAACGGCCACGTGCAAGGCTGCCGTGCGCCGCATGATCGCCGTGTTCACGACGGCGAGCGCGGCCAGCCGGGCCGCAAGTTCGGGTTCGTCCAGCAGCGCGCGTAGCTCCGGGCGGTCGAGCAGCAGCACGTCCTGGTCGTCACCGCCCACGGCCAGATCCCACGCCCTGTGCAGCAGCGTGGCCTTGTTCCGGTAGGCGGCGTAGACCGTCTCGACGGCCACGCCGGCAGCCGCGGCGACGTCCGCGATGGTGGTCTGGCCATACCCGCGGTTGACGAACAGCTCGTGCGCGGCCTGCAGGATGCGTCGACGGTTCTCCCGAGCCTGCTCCTGGCGCCGGGACGAGTCGTACTGCCTCTTGACAGCGTCAACCATCAGATACATCCTAGCTGTATTCAAAGTAGTTGAACTGTATCGGAGGTGTCTCATGGTATCCGAGGTCGACGCGTTCCTGGCCGACATGCTGCCGCGGCAGGTCGCTGCCGGGAGAAAGCTCCACCACGGCGACCCCGAACCGTTCAGGGCAATGTGGTCCAGGCGCGATCCGGTGAGCCTGTTAGGCGCGGCGGATCCACTGAAGACCGGGTGGGACGAGGTCAAGAACGCCTTCGACTGGGTCGCATCCCACTTCTCTGACTCGACCGACTACCGCTTTGAGCTCATCGCTGCCGGGGCCAGCGGCGACCTTGCCTACACGACCGGCTGGGAACACAACTCGGTGTCCATCAATGGCAAGCCGACCACGTACACGCTCCGGGCCACCCACGTGTACCGCCGCGAGGATGGGGAGTGGAAGATCGTCCACCGGCATGGCGACCATCCTCCGGCGGACCAGAGCTTTAGCGACCTCAGCTCGCGGTCGGCTCCGCCGGCACCAGGCGCAGGCTCACCGAGTTGATGCGGTACCGCAGGTCGGTCGGCGTGCCGTAGCCCTCGCCTCGAAGACGTTCGGTCAGTGACACCGAGGAGATCACGCCGCCCGCCCTGCGGCCCGTCGGGCCTGCTGAGCCAGCACCGCAAGCGTGGCGGCGTACCAGCGAAGCGACTCCGGGTCGTCGTTGAGCTGAGGCAGGGCACCCTTCACGGCCCGCACTAGCCAGGGCAGCGCTTGCCGCGCCCGCTCGGGAATGTGGTCGGGGTCGAGTCCCTCCGCGACGGCGGCACTCAGCACCGCGTCCAGCACAGCCTGGTCGAGATCAGCTGTTCCGGAGCGAGGCTGGGTGACTCCCTGCGCGACGAGCTGGCTGACCCGCTGGTGGGAGATCCCAAGCAGATCGGCGATGTCCCGCATGGACAGGCCGGCGCCGCGCATGCTCTGGATCGCGGCGCGCCGGTAGGCGTCGAAGACGGCCGTCGACTCGCCGGCCTGGGTCTCCCACGCATCGAGTCCTAGTACGACCTGGGTGTAGTCGCGGCCTTTCTGGACGTAGGCCCACTGCACGTGGAAGTCGGAGGTATCGACCTCGGTGAGGCCGGCGATGAGGTCGCGGACGGCGTCGTCAAGGTCTGCGTGGCGTTCGACGTCGGTCGCGCCGACGACCCCAGGCGGAAGGCCGTCGACGGTGGCCGCCCACAGCCCGATCTCGCGCGTGACTGTGACCCGGTACGTGGGCAGCGCTGGTGCGCTCATCTCTTCTCCATCCACTTCTCGCCGAACAGATGGGCCAGGCCGTCCTCCATCTGCCTGAGCACCGTCCAAGACAGCTCGCGAGGGTGGTCAGTAAGGCCAAAGCGAGCGACCTCGGTCCCGGAGGAGTCGGCCAGCACGAAGATCCGATGCGAGCCCTTGCCGCGGCCCGGCTGCTCCACGACGGTCAAGTCGTGCTTCCGGGCGTTGCGGCGGACCAGTTGCAGGGTCTGTGCCGGCTTCATTCTTCGGTTGACCACAGCGTAAGTCTAGTCAACTAGCCGGTCAAGCGTCCAACTAATTAGACGCGCTGAGCTGGGCTGATGCCAGACCAGAGCTACTTCTGCTCCGCGGGCACCAGTCGCAGCGACACCGAGTTGATGCAGTACCGCAGGTCGGTCGGCGTCCCGTAGCCCTCGCCGGAGAAGACGTGCCCGAGGTGGCCGTGGCAGTTGGCGCAGAGCACCTCGGTGCGCTTCATGCCCAGCTCGGTGTCGGTGCGCTCGATCACCGCGTCGCCGGCCAGCGGGGTGAAGAACGACGGCCAGCCGCAGTGCGAGTCGAACTTGGTGTCGCTGCGGAACAGCTCGGCCCCGCACGCTCGGCACTCGTAGACCCCGGTGGTCTTGGTGTCGGTGTACTCACCGGTGAACGGGCGCTCGGTGCCGGCCTGGCGGAGCACCCGGTACTCCTCGGGGCTGAGCTCCTCGCGCCATTCCTGCTCTGACTTGTTGACCTTCGGCGCCGTCTCCATACCTGCACGGTAATACGGGCCGGTGCGGTACTGGGCCGGAAGTTCTTACAGCCAGGTGGTCATCACGAAGTGCAGGGCGTCCCAGATGAGGAAGCCGGTGACCGCCAGCAGCAGCCCGACCAGCACCACGGCGGCCAGCCGCCGGCCGCCGTGCGCCCGGTTCGCCGAGTCGGCGAAGTCCCGCACCCCGGCGAGGTAGCCCTCGACGGTGAACATCGGCCGCTCGCGGTGCATCCGGTCGAGGTGGTCGGCGAAGTCCCGCACCTCGGGATCGTCGCGGTCCAGGCCGATCAGCTCGTCGTCCACCCAGCCGACTGCGGGCGCCGTCGGGCGGTCAGATGATGGATCGCGGGCCCACATGTCCCAACGGTAACCTCCAACCACTATGAGCGGCAGTAGGACACCGGCGTTGGAGCTCACAGTTCCCGGCCCGCACGGCGACCGCCAGGTCCGGGTGAGCAACCCCGACAAGGTCTACTTTCCCGAGCGCGGGATCACCAAGCGCGAGGTCGTCGAGTATTACGTCAGCGTCGGCGAGCCACTGCTGCGCGCGCTGCGCGAACGCCCCACGACGCTCAAGCGCTACGTCGACGGGGTGACCGGCGAGGCGTTCTACCAGAAGCGGGTACCCAAGGGCGCCCCGCCGTGGGTGGAGACCGCCAAGATCACCTTCCCCAGCGGGCGCACGGCCGACGAGGTCTGTCCGACCGAGCCCGCGGTGCTCGCGTGGGCCGCCAACCTGGGCACGTTCGACTTCCACCCGTGGCCGGTGCGTCGGGCCGACCCCGACCGGCCCGACGAGCTGCGGATCGACCTCGACCCGCAGCCGGGCACCGACTTCGCCGACGCGGTCACGGTGGCCGGACTGCTGCACGAGGTGCTGGACGAGGCCGGCCTGGTCGGCTGGCCGAAGACCTCGGGCAACCGCGGCGTACACGTGTCCGCACGCGTGCGCCCCGACTGGGAGTTCGTCGAGGTGCGCCGGGCGGTGATCGCGATCGGACGCCAGGTCGCCGCACGGATGCCGGAGCTCGCGACGCTGGAGTGGTGGAAGGAGAACCGCGGCGAGCGGGTCTTCCTCGACTACAACCAGGCGTCCCGCGACCGAACCATCGCCTCGGCGTGGTCGGTACGCGGGCTGCCTCGGGCGACGGTCTCGATGCCGCTGACCTGGGACGAGCTGCCTGACGTCGACCCGGCCGACTTCGACGTCTACACCGCACCGGGCCGGCTGGCCGAGCACGGCGACCCGCACGCCGAGATGGACTCGCACGTGGGCGGCCTGGAGACGGCGCTCGAGTGGTTCGATCGCGACCTGCGCGACCACGGGTGGGGTGAGCTGCCCTATCCGCCGGACTACCCGAAAATGCCCGGCGAACCCAAGCGCGTCCAGCCCTCCCGCGCCCGCCCGGACTAGCGGGTCCCCGGACTAGCGGGTCAGGGCGGGCAGAGCACGCTGGACTGCGGTACGACGCCGTCAAGCAAGAACCCCTGCACCACGTCGGTGACGCAGCCGGTGCGCGGGTAGGAGCCGTGCCCGGTGCCCTGCCAGCTGACGAACTGGGTGGTCCGCAGCCCGGCCGCCGCCCGCTTGGTCCCCTCCAGCCCGCCACGGGCGTCGACCGCCGAACCCAACACCAGCATCGGCGGCGCGGTCGGCGCGGGCCCGGGTACGGCGACGTCGCTGGGCACGGGCCACGGCGTGCAGCGCACCATGCGCTGGGCGAGCAACGCCCCGAACATCGGCTGCTCGGTGCGCCACTTGCCGGCCAGCTCCAGCACCTGCGCCACCGACGCGCGCTGCTTGACGTCGTTGCACTCGGTGGCCAGCCCGATGTCGAACTGGCCCGAGGGCCCGACCATGGACTCCAGCGTCGCCGCCAGCCCGGCGGGGTCCCCGCGGTCGACGGCGGCCAGCGACGCCGCCAGCGCGGGCCAGCGCGACGGTTCGTCGAGGTCGAGCAGCATCGCGTAGACGAGCGCGCCCGCGGTGAGGCGCTCGCCGTCCGCGGTGAAGATCGGTTGGCCGCGGAGCCGGTCGACCAGGCCCCGAACGGCCGCGCGGGAGTCGGCGCCGAGCGGGCAGCCGGGTCGCGACGTGCAGTCCTTGGCGAACGCGTCGAACGCCGCCTCGGCGGCGACCGCCCTGGCCTGCGCAGCGGCTGTCGGGTCGAGCGTCGGGTCCGGTGGAGCGTCCAGCAC
>JACDBJ010000495.1 GCA_013695005.1 Pseudonocardiales bacterium | reverse complement strand
CGGCTGGCCGGGCGCGACCGGATGCAGTTCACCGACCAACTGCCAGGCGTCGGCGTCTACGGCGGCGGGCTGTCGACCTTCGCGCTGATCCCGCTCAGCGGTCGGCTCGCCGACCGCGCGCTGCAGGGCGCTACCGCCGCGGGCGGCGCGCCCGTGCAGGTCGCGAGCGGGCAGGCCGTACGGCTGGGTACGCCGCTGGTGTCGATGGTCGTCCGCGGCGGTGTCCGCGGCGGCGGGGCACTGCTCGTGGGCAGCGTCGACCCCGCGGTGCTGGAGCAGGCAGCCCGCGAGCTACCCACCGGAGGCCGGCCGTGACCGCGGTGATCACGACGTCTGGGCTCACCAAACGCTTCGGGCGCGTCACCGCGGTGGACGGCGTGGACCTGCAGGTCACCGAGGGTGCCCGCTTCGGCCTGCTCGGGCCCAACGGGTCGGGCAAGACCACATTGATCCGGATGCTGCTGGGGCTGGTGCACCCCACGGCGGGCTCGATGCAGCTGCTCGGACACGCGATGCCCCGAGGTGCGGCCGAGGCGCTACCGCAGGTCGGCGCGTTGGTGGAGAACCCGGCCGCGTGGGGACACCTGTCCGGCCGGGCCAACCTCCGGCTGCTCGACGCGGCGGGCCGTGGCGGGCGGGTGCGCGACCGCAAGGCTCGGGTCGACGATGCCCTGGACCGGGTCGGGCTCGGCGGGGTGGACCGCCGCCCGGTCCGGGCCTACTCGCTCGGCATGCGTCAACGGCTCGGGATCGCCGCCGCCCTGCTGCGCTCGCCACGGCTGCTGCTGCTCGACGAGCCGAGCAACGGCCTGGACCCGCGAGGCATCAACGAGATGCGCGAGCTGTTCACCGAGCTGAACGCGGCCGGTACCACGGTCGTTCTCTCCAGCCACCTGCTCGCCGAGGTCGAGGCGCTGTGCACTCGGGTCGGCCTGATGGACGCCGGCCGGCTGGTGCTCGACGCCGACCTGGACGCTCTGCGCGCGCCGACCGGGTTCGTCCTGCTCCGCACACCGGACTCCGCGAGAGCCGTCGCGTTGCTCGACGGCAGGCTCGACGGGGCGCCGGTGGCCGGTTCGGGGGGCGATCCGGAGCTGAGGGTGCGCCACGACGACCCGGGTGCGCTCAACGCGGAGCTCGTCGCCGCCGGGGTGCGGGTGACGGCGCTGTCGGCGCAACGGCGATCGCTGGAGCAGGTGGTGTTCGAGCTGACCGGGGCGGGCTCGGACCGGGTCGAGCGGGCGAGAACCGACGCCGAGCCGGTCGGGGCGCCGCCGCGATGATCGGCGTCGAGCTGCGGCTGATGGTGCGTCGCCGCCGGGTGTGGCTGTGTTGGGTCCTGCTGTGCGCGCTGCCCGCTCTCATCGCGGTGCTGCTCGCCACCACCAGGTTGGCGCCGCCGCCGGGCCGCAGCGGCAACTTCCTGTCGGCGGTGGTGACCAACGGCCAGCTGTTCCCCGCGGCCGCGCTCGCGCTGGTCCTGCCCGTGTTCCTGCCGATCACCGTGGCGATCGTGTCCGGCGACGCGGTGGCTGGGGAGGCCAGCAGCGGGGTGCTGCGCTATCTGCTGGTACGGCCGGTGGGTCGGCTGCGGCTGCTGACCGCGAAGCTGATCTCCGTAGCGGCGTACGTGCTGCTCGCGGTGCTGTTCGTCACGGTGACGTCCTACATCGTCGGGGTCGCGGCGTTCGGCTTCGGGCCCGATGCGTCGCTCGGGGGCGGCGGGGGTGTCGCGTCGCTGTCCGGCGTCGTGCTCAGCCCGGCCGAGCTGCTGCTGCGAACCGCGGCCACCGTCGGCTACCTCGCGTTGTGCATGCTCGCGCTCGGCGCGGTCGGCCTGTTCTTCTCCACGCTCACCGACTCCCCGCTCGCCGCGGCCCTGGGCGTGCTCGCCCTGGTCGTGACCAGTGCAGTGCTCCAGCCGCTGGACGCCGCCAATGCGATCCAGCCCTACCTGCCGACCTCGCACTGGTTGGCCTGGGTCGACCTCTACCGCGACCCGATCCTGTGGGACAGCGTGCGCGAGGGCATCGGGGTCCAGCTGGGCTACGTCGTGGTGGCGTTCGGAGCCGCCTGGGCGAACTTCGCCACCAAGGACATCACCAGCTGAGCCCGTTCGCGGGGGTCAGCGGGCTCCAGCGGCGCGCAGGCGGGCGCAGTCCGCCTCGCCAGGGACCGCCGGCTGCGGCACCCCGATCGCGCTCAGTACCAGGCCCGTAACCACCGGGTCGGTCGGCAGCGCGGAGTGGCTCAGCCTCGACCCGACGCACACCGCCTGCACGGCCACGTTGACGGCGCCGTCCAGCAC
>JACDBJ010000494.1 GCA_013695005.1 Pseudonocardiales bacterium | reverse complement strand
GCGCCGGGGCCATCGCCGAGGTTGGCGGCCGTGGCTGCCTGACCGCAGCTCGACGAGCCGCCGGCCGCTAGGCTGAAGGCTCAATGACGTACCTAGACCATGCGGCCACCACGCCGATGCTCGCCGCGGCGGTAGCGGCCATGAACGAGGCGTTGCCGATGACCGGCAACGCCTCATCGCTGCACTCCTCGGGCCGCAGGGCACGGCGGGCGGTGGAGGAGTCCAGGGAGCGGATCGCGGCCGCGGTGGGCGCGCGCCCCTCGGACGTGGTGTTCACCGCCGGCGGCACCGAGAGCGACAACCTGGCCGTCAAGGGGATCTTCCTGGCGCGCCGGCGGGCCAACCCGCTACGCAACAGGGTGCTGGTCTCGGCCATCGAGCACCACGCCGTGCTGGAGTCCGCGGAGTGGCTTGCCGAGCACGAGGGCGCCGAGGTGCGCCTGCTGGAGGTCGACGAGGTCGGGCGGGTGCGGCCGGAGGTACTGCGCGCCGCGCTGGCCGAGGCTCCGCAGCGGGCAGCGGTCGTCTCGGTGATGTGGGCGAACAACGAGATCGGCACGGTCAACCCGATCCGGGAGCTGGCCGCCATCGCCCACGACTTCGACGTGCCGTTCCACACCGACGCCGTCCAGGCCGTCGGCATCCTGCCGGTGGACTTCGGCGCCAGCGGCGTCGACGCACTCACCCTCACCGGCCACAAGCTCGGCGGCCCGTATGGCGCGGGGGCGTTACTGCTCGGGCGTGACGTGGCGTGCGAGCCGCTGCTGCACGGCGGCGGGCAGGAGCGCGACGTGCGCTCGGGCACGCTGGACGGGCCGTCGGTGATCGGCCTGGCTACGGCGGTGCAGCACGCGGTGGCCGACGCTCCCCGGCGCTCGGTGGTGCTGGCCCGCTACCGCGACGAGCTGGTGGCACGGGTGCTCGCCGCGGTGCCCGACGCGGTGTTCAACGGCGACCCCGGGACCGGCGTGATCGACGGCGGGCCGTCGCGGCTGCCGGGCAACGCCCACCTGTCCTTCCCCGGCTGCGAGGGCGACAGTCTGATCATGCTGCTGGACGCGCAGGGCATCGAGTGCTCGACCGGCTCCGCATGCACCGCCGGAGTGGCGCAGCCCAGCCACGTGTTGACGGCGATGGGTGTCGATGAGTCGGCCGCGCGCGGTTCGCTGCGCTTTTCGCTCGGCCACACGTCCACGGCCGCCGACGTCGACGCGGTCGCAGCGGTGATCGGCCAGGTCGTCGAGCGGGCGCGCAGGGCAGGCCTGGCCGGGACGCGACGGGCGGCGAGCTCCTCGCTGGCTCACAGCAGGGCCTGACCATGCGCGTACTCGCCGCGATGAGTGGTGGCGTCGACTCCGCAGTCGCCGCGGCGCGGGCCGTGGACGCCGGCCACGACGTCGTCGGCGTGCATCTGGCGCTGTCCGAGACGCCGGACGCGCTGCGATCGGGTTCGCGGGGGTGCTGCTCTAAGGAGGACGCGGCGGACGCCCGCCGTGCCGCGGACATCATCGGCATCCCGTTCTACGTCTGGGACTTCGCCGGCCGGTTCGCTGCCGAGGTCGTCGACGACTTTGTGGCGTCCTACGCGGCCGGACTGACGCCGAACCCGTGCCTGCGGTGCAACGAGCGGATCAAGTTCGCCGCGGTCCTGGACAAGGCGCTTGCGCTCGGGTTCGACGCAGTGTGCACTGGGCACTACGCGCGGCTGGGCGTCGACGGCACGCTGCGCCGGGCCGTGGACGCCGAGAAGGACCAGTCCTACGTGCTCTCGGTGCTGACCGCGCGCCAGCTGGCGCACTCGCAGTTCCCGATCGGCGACACGCTCAAGGACGCGGTACGGGCAGAGGCGGCGGCGCGTGGCCTGCGAGTCGCGGACAAGCCCGACAGCCACGACATCTGCTTCATCCCCACCGGCGACACCGCCGGCTTCCTCGCCGGCAGGCTCGGCGAGCAGCCGGGGCCGGTGGTGGACGACGCCACCGGTGAGGTGCTGGGTCACCACCGTGGGGTGCACGCGTACACCGT